>CAMPHD010000251.1 GCA_946885765.1 uncultured Thalassospira sp. | reverse complement strand
CCCGGCGACAACATCGCGGACCAGCGCCTGGCTGCCAAAGCCGATGGCAAGGCCAACAACGCCTGCACCGGCGATCAGCGGGCCGATATCAACGCCGAGGGCTGATAATGTCACCATCACCACCATGATGATGATAACGGTCAGCGCGAAGTTTTTCAAAAGTGGTAACAGGGTTTCAATGCGCGACAGGCCGGTACCGCCTCCTTCGCCATCGCCGTGACCTCCATCGGCACCGCTTTTGGTCATGCGTTCATCAAGGAAGGCCTTGATCAGCGACCAGACCAGATCCGCAATCAGCAGGATCATGATGATCTCGGTCGAGGCATCAATTGCACGGGCGATAATTCCGGCATCTTCAGCCAGCGCCAGGCGATCAAATCCCCATATGCGCCAGAAACTGGCCAGCACAAAAACGATGGCCAGCAACCGGACGCCACGTTTCAGAACCGGGGTAAAGACAGGAAGATCGGGTTTGACCGGTTTGAATTCTTCCTCTGCTTGGACGGCGGCGGCTTCGGCCCGGGCATTGATTGCGTCGGCCTCCGCCTCGGCCAGTCTGGTTTTCTTGCGATGCTGGCTTTCGATGATGTTGCGGAAAATGACATCAAACAGGCAGGCGATGCCAATTGCGAGCAACCCCTTCATGATCCGATCCGCAGCAAGGATCGTGGTTGCCCCCAATAGCACCAGATAGGCACATACGATTACTGGCCAGAGGCGGGTGATCGAGGTTGGCAGGGCAATCTTTTCGACTTCGCTTCCGGTCCGGTGGGCCGCGAAATAGCGCCCCAGCGATATCGCCGCGATACAGAAGGCCAGCACACTGATGATGATGGCGATATCAAACAGGATGATGTCGCCCTGTACCATCGGTGGGGCCTGCCGGAAGACTCCGGCAAGGGCAAAGGCAAACAGGGAAACGCCACTGGCAATCGTGATGGTGCGGCTAAGCATTGCCGCAGCATCCGGATCGACATTGATCATCCGGAGACCCTCGGCCTGTGGGGCGAACAGGAATTGCAGGACGATCATGACAAGGCGCAAGATAAAGAATGCCGCGAGCAGGGACAGAAGGGCGGCCTTCATGATCGGCGGCCAGTCAAAGATCATGAATGTGCCAATCGAGCCGATGGCAAAAATCGTCAGTGACAGCAGCGAAAGCACGCAAAGAAGCACCATTTGGCGCAGTCGGTCGGCAAAGCGGGTGGGATGCTGGGCTTCAAGATAGCCGCAAAGAGGGGCAGCGGCCCGACGATACAAGAATTCAACAATCAGTCCGACACCGACGAAAATCACAGTGAACAGCCCAAGGCGCATCAAACCGCTGCGCCCCATATCAGATGCCAGAAAATCACCGGTTCTTGCCACTTCGCCGGGAAAGGCTTCGAGCCCGTCAAACGTATCGGCAATCTGTTCACGGGTGCGCGCAACACCAGCATCAAGAAACTCATAATAGCTGAAAGTTGCCTCGGCGTTCTGAGCCGCATCTGTTGCCGGTTCGGTCGCGTCGTCTTCCTGTGCTGCCATCGTGGCAAGGGCCGCCGCCTGCGCGTGGGCATGGTTACCCGTGCCGGGCATCGTGCCGGTTGCCAAAAGCAGGTAGCCAAGACAGATCAGAATTATTGTTGTGATTTTCATTTTGCCCCGCCCAACATCCTGTTCGTAAAAACGAATTCCCTTTTGCAAGATGGTACAGCCAAACAAGGCCTTCAAGGAATAGTTTTACGACATACGTTCATATGCGCGCGGAGCTTGAGGTAATGAAAATCGTGTCAGGGCAATAAAAAAAACGCGCCGGGCATCTGCGCGGCGCGTTTTTTATTATCGGGTGTCGACCGGTTCCGGTCTGGTGACAGCAGCCTTAGGCAGCGATAGCAACGCCCTTGTCTTTCAGGTGCTGGGCCAGTTCGCCCGAGGCATACATTTCACGAATGATGTCGCAACCGCCGACAAACTCGCCTTTGACGTAAAGTTGCGGAATGGTCGGCCAGTTCGAGAAGTCCTTGATGCCCTGACGGATTGCCGGGTCGACCAGAACGTTGATGTCCTTGAACGGCGCGCCGAGTTCGGCAAGAACCTGAACGACAGCGGCCGAGAAACCGCATTGCGGGAACATCGAGGTGCCCTTCATGAACAGAACGACGTCGTTATCGTTGATGTCTTTCTGGATGCGCTCGAAAACCGGATTGTCGGTCATGTTGGTTGTCCTTGGCTGCAAAGGCGGCGATCTCTCTGCCGCGATATTTCGGGTTATGGTTTTATGGCCGAAGATATGGCTGGAAGGGGCGGTTCTGTCAACTCTTGCGGCGCAATTGCCGTGCGGTACGCAGATTATCCCAAGTAAATATGCCAAGTCCGACCCAGACCAGCGCATAGGTTATCATATGTGCCTTGGTAAAGGTTTCGCCAAGCAGCAACACCGCGACAAAGAACTGGATCGTCGGGTTCAGATACTGCATCAGGCCAAGGGCGGAAAACTTCATGTTCCGGACGGCAAAGGCAAACAGCACCAGCGGTATGGTTGTCACCGCACCCAGTGACACCAGCAGGATATCATGGCCGATCCCCAGATTGGTGAAGGCCATATCACCCGATGCGTTCAGCCAGACCAGATAGCCAAATGCCATCGGGGAGAGCACCAGACATTCGACAAACAGTCCGGCAATTGGATCAGCCGGAACAAATTTGCGGATCACCCCGTAAAAGCCGAACAGCAAGGACAGGCTAAGCGCGATCCATGGTAACGAACCGACAAAGATCAGAAGGTTCAGAACCCCGGCAAAACAGATGAGAACCGATATGATCTGGATGCGATTGAGTTTTTCGGCAAAGAAGATGCGGCCCAGAATCAGCATGATCAGCGGCATGATATAATAGCCGAGGCTGGCTTCAAGCGCGTGACCGATATGCACCGCCCAGATATAGATCAGCCAGTTGCCGGCGATCAGAAGGCTGCTGAGAAACAATAGCCCCATGGTGCGTTTCGAAGACAGCAGTTCCCATAACCGGGGGCGCCGTTTCAGAACAAAAACCAGTGCCAGTGTCAGAATAGCGGACCACAGAATGCGATGGGCCAGAATTTCAAACGGGCTGGCAAAACCGATGATTTTGAAATAAAGGCCAAGAAAGCCCCAGATGACAAACGCACCAAGCCCGGCCAGCGGTCCGGCACCGATCAAGGCCGGTTTTTGGGATGAGGACATCGTTATTGAACCATGGTCATTTTGTGGGGCCAAACGGCAGGTGCCCATAGGGGCGGAACGATATTCAATCCGGAAACCGGACCGGGTGTCTGTTGGGGGTCGGGAAGATCAAGGGTGCTGAAAGTCATCCGGCACCCGCATTGATTTTCTGGCCTTCTTGCGATCATGGTGGCGGTCGCAAGGCAGCCTTTTGGCGGCCGATATTATTCCGGCGCAGATGTCTGAAGGGCAAGGGCATGAAGTTCGCCGCCCATTTTGCCCTTAAGCGCGGAATAAATCATCTGATGCTGCATCACACGGGTTTTGCCGCGAAAGGACTCGGACACAACGATTGCCGCATAATGATCGCCATCACCGCGAAGGTCCTCGATGCGGACCTGTGCATCGGGAAGGGCTTCCTTGATCATCGTTTCGATTTCGTGGGCTTCCATGGCCATGGCGCGAATTCCTTATAATTGGTCGACCGCATTTTGCGCATCATTGTGCGCGTTCGGCGATATTTGTTAATTCTGGTATATGTTGTCCCTGTGGGGGCTGTCAATTTCTGCAAGCCGCGAAGTGCAACGCACGGTCAAAGATGCGGTGATGCTTGTGTTTCGCGGCATATTGCGCTAGGAAAATCACGGTTGCTCACACCAG
This sequence comes from uncultured Thalassospira sp., assembly GCA_946885765.1. The sequence continues at coordinate 1,548 of CAMPHD010000251.1, read as the reverse complement.
CCGTCCGCGGGGCATTTGCCCATGGTAAAGTGATGCAGACGATTTTATCGGTTCCCGTCTTCTTTGACGCCGGACTGGCAATGCGGGCACCCGGCCTCCTGTCAGGAGACGAAAATGACCCGACCTTTGCAAAACCTGTTCGCCAACGCGGAACAGACAATATCCACTGATCCGGCTGAAATGCTTAAGGTACAGGCAAAGCGCCTGCGCAAGGCACTTGCCAGTCGCAATCTGACGGTTTCACACACCGGAAGCCTCGAACTTCTGGCCCAAAGTCATGGGTTTCGTGACTGGAATACCGCGATTGCCATGACGCGCAAACGCGAACCGGTGCAGGTTGGTGACCTTGGCATCGGCAAACGGTTTGCCGGATCATATCTTGGCCATGCGGTGTGCGGGCAGATCCGTGGTGTCACCAGAACCCCGGTCGGTGGTGTCTACCGGATCGTGGTCCATCTGGATCAACCGGTTGATGTCGTGACGTCGGAACGCTTTAGCGCCCTGCGCCAGCGCATTGCATCGCGGATCAACGAGGATTGCGAACCCGTGCTTGCCAATGGTACGCGCGGCCCCGGTCTTTCGGTCGATCTGCTGCTGTGACAGTGACGCAGCTTCTTGCCGACATAAATCCCGAAACCCTCCGGCAGCTTCCCCGGGCTGCCGGGGCCTACATTCTTATGATCGAGCTTTCGGCTAATCTGGCGGTTCTATCAAGGGGGCGAGAGGCTTGGCCGCACGTGTCCAACGTGATTTCCGAATGACTAAAAACCGCATTAGCATGTAGCCGAACGGTTCCGCTGTATCGCTCGGGTGGGCACTGCATGGAGGTATCCGGCGAATGTGAGTGTGATCTGCGTCCGGTGTCGGGTAATTAGCCCCGCGCGGTTTCTTTCACTGGATCGTTGAGAGGAGAATATCAAGATTTATTGGTTTTGTTTGGTGAACCTGAATACTATTCACCCAATGATTTCTTTTTCGAGGTGAATATGGACGTGTCAGGGCGTTGGAACGGTAGAATGTTTGGGACACATATCGGTAATGTTTCTCTGAAGTTTAACGGAGATAATACTGGTGTGATTAGAATAAATGAAAACAGCTATGAACAGATACTAGTGTATGTTTTCAATTCTGAGGACGACGATGGAAAAATTAAAATTTCCGCAATCCCATCTGAAGCTTGCGCAGCCCTAAATCTCCCAACCCTTCGTATTGAAGCTGAAATTGTTGATGGTGAGTTCGAAGGAGACTGGGAAGGGGAGAATGGATCGGGTGGCACTTTCGTACTTTATCCTCATGAAAAAGTAAAAAAAGCGACAGATCATTCCGATGTTTCAGGTCAGCAGTTACACGAGAAGAAGAAATTCTTTGGCGCTTTGAAATTGGATCGAGATGACATTATTAATATCTGTGATTATGTTCAGAAAGAATTCAAGTCTACTGTAGTGGTTTCTTACGGTGAAGACATGAATCGTATGATGTATCTCGTCCAATTTAGGAATGTATCTTTCCCTTCTACACGGGTTAATTCTTTCATTATCAGAGTAGAAG
>CAMPHD010000250.1 GCA_946885765.1 uncultured Thalassospira sp. | reverse complement strand
CCCGCACGCTAAGATCCGTTACAGCAATCCCCGGCCGACGCCGTATCGACGCTAACTGTGACCCAGGGCGGAGTGACGGTGCCGGTTTCGCCGTCCCTGATCGAATAAAAGGTTGGTTCACCACCGCATTTAACAACAACCTCGTCCGCACCCAGCGAATGCCAGCGTTTGGCGGTGGCAGAGGGCGTTGCATCGCCAAACAGTGCGCTATCGTCATCAAATGTTGGCAGGACGGTGTGGCAATACGGGGCAATCGCCAGATAGGTTGCCATTGCATCGTCCTGATCGGCCCAAAGGCGCGGACGATGATTGGTATCAAAGCAGACTTTGCCGCCCTGCTTGGTGAAGTTTGCAGCGATGTCGATCAGGGTTTTGCGATCTGCATCCGAGAGAATGGCAAGCGTGATCCCCGAAAGATAAAGGCAGTCAAACCCGCGAAGCGCATCGCGCAATACGGCATCGTGGCCACCCTGAAGCATCTGTTTCGCGGCGGCATTGTTGCGCCAGTAGGAAAAGCTGCGTTCACCGGTTTCGTCGGTCTGAATGGCGTAAAGGCCGGGCAGGGCACCGTCGATCCGGCGGACCAGCACTGTGTCGATCTGATCCTTCTGCCAGGCGGCAATCATCGCGTCGCTGTAGGGATCTGTCCCCAGTGCCGTGATGTAGGAAACATCGGTATCAGGCGTTGCAAGCAGGCGGGCAGTGCGTGCCATATAGGTCGCGCCATTAAGCGTATCACCGGCAAAGCCGAGATTGGCCGTGCCAAAAATGCTGCCGGGGGATGTTCCGGCAAGCTCGATCATGCATTCGCCGATAAAGGCAGTACGGGTCATTGGGGCCTCGATGGGGATGGTGGCGTGATCAGTCGCCGATAGGCTGACGACCGGTCGGCGGATTGAGAGTCAGCAAAGATGACCTGATCCGGCGAAGTTTTTCAAGCGTTCGGTCCGGCGTCCGCCGGGCAACCGCAGTGGCAATGATATCGATGGTTGCCAGAAAAACATGCCGGGTGGCCGTTGGCTTATAAATATCAGGGTTTTCAGGCATATCAATGCCAATCACAAGGTCGCTTTCGGCGGCAAGCGGACTTTGCGGGTGGGTCATGGAGATGACCTTTGCGCCATATTGGCGGGCAATGGCGGCACTGTGGATCAGTTCGGTCGGGCGACCGCTGGTGGAGATGGCAAAAAGCACATCTTCCTCGCCAAAGGTGGAGGCCAGCATGCGCTGAAGGTAGCCATCACTTTGGGCCTGTGCGGGAATGCCAAGGCGGAAGAAACGGTTGGCGGCATCAAAGGCAACCGTCGTGGAGCCGCCGCCAACACCCATAAAGGCGATCTGGCGGGCATTGGCCAGAATATCGGCAGCCTTGTCGATTTCGGTGCTTGAAAGCTGTTCGCGCAGCAAGCGCAGATTATCGACAATCACGCCCAGCACGTGATTGGAAAGCACGTCGGCGGCCGTTGTATCGTCGGCAAGGTCTTCGGGTGCCAGATATTGCATGCTGACCGCAAGGTTCTGTGCCAGTCGTATTTTGAAATCGCGAAATCCGTCACAGCCAAGGGTCCGGCAAAACCGGATCACGGTCGGTTCGCTGACGCCAACGTTTTGCGCAAGATCGGAAAGGGCGATGGTGGTGACGTCTTGCAGGTGATCCTGAACGTAGTCGGCAACCCGCTGTTCACGTGCGGGAAAGGTTCCGGCCTTTCGACGCAGGAGGCTGATGATATCGACAGTAGGTTGCATGCGAGCGTTCCGATCATTCTCGAATATGAGGTGCTGTTGTCGGCACCCCGCTGATAAATATCACTTTTTCGGTTTGCAGGCGATAGCTTCGATCTTGATCCCGAGATTATCCGACCTGCCGGATTTAACCGTAAAGCGGGTAGGGCGTTGATTGCTGAATTGTTTGGTCGCCGTTGTTGTCTTCCGGTGGTTTTGGGTGTGTGGTCCAAATAATACAGGCAAAAATGTAGTTTAACTACCTATAATGTCATTGTTTGCGGGCATTCGTGGTGGTATTTGCAATTATGACTTAAAAATATGTAGACAAGCTACAAAAATATCCTCACGATGTAGAAAAATTACATAAAACATTCAATCAGTGGAGAGATAAGCAAGATGGCGCTGCGCCGTGTTGAAACCACAGCCGCAATGATCAGCCGGTCGCTAAACTGGGTGGTCGAACGTGTGATTGCCGTCCTGATGCTGGCCCTTGTGCTGGATGTCTGGCTGGGCGTGATTGATCGTTACATTTTCCACTGGCAACTGCCCTGGCCCGAAGAACTCGCACGCTACCTGATGATCTGGGCTGCTCTTTTGGCGGTGTCGGCCGGGATTGCGCGGCGCGAACATATCGGCATCGGGATGTTTATCCTTAACACGCCGATGCCCGTGCAGCGCACGGTCCTGTTCTGTGTCGATCTGATTGCGCTATGTGCATTTCTGTATCTGGCGATTTACGGCTTTGATTTTGCCGCGGGCGGTATGCGCCGTCAGGCGATGATCTTTGGCATGACGCTGGCACTGCCTTATGCCGCGGTGCCGGTTGCATCCCTTCTTGCTGCCATTCAGTTATTGCTGGTCGCGCTTCGCGATCAGGGCCGCTTCGTTCCCATTGATCTGGCGGAGGGCGCAGAATGATCGTCGGTATTACTTTTGTCGTTCTGATGGTTCTGGGCATGCCGATCGGCTTTGCGCTGGGCGTTGCCGGGGTTATTGGCCTTTATGACATGGGCGGGGGCATGTTCCTTGTTCAGGGGCCAAGCAAGGTCTTTAACGGCCTGAACGTATTCCCGTTCCTTGCCATGCCGTTCTTTATTCTGGCTGGCGAGATCATGAACCATATCGGGATTACCAGCCGCCTTGTCCTGTTTGCGCAGGCGCTGGTCGGGCATTTCCGTGGTGGGTTGGCGCACACCAATATGCTGGCATCGGTTTTCTTTGCCGGACTGACCGGGGCGGCGACCGCCGATGCAGCGGCCTTTGGCAAGACACTTGTGCCGGCCATGGTTGAACGGGGTTATCGCCGGGATTATGCCTGTGCGGTGACCGCAGCCGGGTCAATCATCGGCCCGACCATTCCACCGTCGGGATTGATGGTTGTTTATGGATCGCTGATGGGGGTTTCCATTGGCGGGCTGTTTGCCGCCGGTATCCTGCCGGGCTTGATGATCTGTCTGATCTGCATGACGGTGATTGCGGTAACGGCACGATCCAAGAACCTGCCGAAAAACCAACGCCGCGCGTCGCTTCTGGAAATCTGGAAGATTTTCATATCATCGATCACGGCCCTGATTATGCCATTGATCATTCTGGGCGGTATTCTGGGCGGGATTGTTACCCCGACCGAGGCGGCATCGGTCGCCGTGGCCTATGCGCTGTTTATTGGTGTCTTTATTTACCGTGCGCTGACATTCGCCGATTTCTTCCAGATGCTGATCCGCACTGCCCGGGTCACCGGCGTGATTTTCATCATTATTGCCTTTGCGTCGATCCTTGGCTGGTGGCTGAGCTTCAATCGCATCCCGCAGGAAGTCGCAAGTCTTGTGCTGAGCCTGTCATCCGATCCCTACATGGTCATTTTCATGATCGTCGCCCTGTTGCTGATGATCGGTATGGTCATGGATATCAACGCGATCCTGATCATTTTGGCCCCGGTTCTGGTGCCGTTGACAGTGCAGATCGGGATGGACCCGATCCATGCCGGGATCATCTTCGTCCTTGCGCTTAACATCTCGTTGATGACGCCGCCCGTGGGCGCGTGCCTGTTCGTGCTGTCGTCTGTTACGGGTGAAAAGCTTGAAAAAATTGCCGCCCAGCTTTGGCCGTTCCTTCTGGCGGAACTGGGTGTGCTGTTCCTGTTTGCCTTCTGGTCCGATCTTGCACTCGTGATTCCGCGATTGCTTGGCTTCAGGTAACCGGCGGCAATGAAACGCCCCGGTCAGGTCCGGATCGGGGCACCAAAACCAAGACTGCGGACAGAAATAAAAGACCTTAATCAAGGAGAGGTAGAATGAATACGATGAAGCGTTTCGGGGCATTTGCCCTTGCGACGGCCATGCTGGCCAGCACCACGTCATTGGCCTATGCAGAACCCAAGGTTCTGAAATTTGCCCATGACAACAAGGAAGACCCGTTTGAAAACCCGGCGCATGCCTGCACCGCTGTTTTCGCCAACATTGTCGAAGCCGACACCAATGGCGATATCAAGGTAGAGGTTTATCCGTCCAACCAGTTGGGTTCGGCCGCCGAACATGTACAGATGGTCCGCGATGGTCTTATTCAGGCAACCCTGACCTCGACCGGGGCGATTGCATCCTACTATCCGCGTATCGATGTTCTGAACCTCGCATTCGCGTTCGACAGCAACGCATCGACCTATGATGTGTTTGATGGTCCGTTTGGTCAGAAACTGGCAGGCGATATCGAAAACACCCTTGGCGATGTCAAGGTTCTCGGCTTCCCGGATACCGGCGGGTTCTTTGCCGTGACCAACTCCAAGCATCCGATTGCAACACTGGACGATTTCAAGGGCATTCGTGTTCGCACCATGTCGCTGCCGTCGCATCAGAAAATCATGCAGGCACTGGGTGCCGAAGCCTATCCGATGGCGTGGGGCGAAGTTTATGCCGGTCTTCAGACAGGCGTGATCGATGGTCAGATGAACCCGGTTCCGACCGTGACCTTTGCCAAGTTCAACGAAGTGCAGGGTTATCTTACCCTGACCAATCACCTGTTTTCGCCCTACACCTTCATGCTGTCGAAAGCATTCTGGGATGATCTGACGGCCGATCAGCAGAAGATTGTTCGTTATGCAGCACAGTCCTGTGTGGTTGCCAGCCGTGGTGTTTCACGTGTGATCGAGGCATCTGATCGTGGTCTTGCCGGTTTGACCGACAAAATGGAAATCACCGCACTGAGCGCAGAAGAGCGTCAGAAGCTTAAAGATGTGACTCAGCCGGTTGTGGTCAAACACGTTCAGGAATCCCTGGGCACGGAAGGCGTTGAACTTCTCGAACTGTTCCAGACGGAAGTCGATAAAGCCAACGCCCACCGCTACATGGAATAATCCATGCGCGTGCGGGTTGTGCTTCACCCGCACGCTTTTTTCTTTTGCACATAAAATATGATGATTACAAAGAACAAAAAGGATGGGGTCATGAGGATTTTTTGCGCCTCTATTGCGACCGAAACCAATACATTCTCGCCGTTGCGCACCGATTTTTCCGATTTCAAGGAAAGCTTCTATGCCCCGCCCGGACAGCATCCGGTGACCCCGACGCTGTGCAGTGCCGTCTTTACCGAGGCGCGCCTGCGGGCGGCAAAAGAAGGCTGGGACCTGATCGAAGGCACCGCCACTTGGGCGGAGCCATGAGGCTTGGTAAATCGGGAA
>CAMPHD010000249.1 GCA_946885765.1 uncultured Thalassospira sp. | reverse complement strand
CAGCTTAACCGTAATGCTGCCAATGCGATCCTCAAGGTTCTTGAAGAACCGCCAGCGAATGCGATGATGATCCTGATTGCGCATCAACCCGGTAAACTTTTGCCTACAATCCGGTCACGTTGTCGCCGCCTTAATCTAGGTGTTCTTGAAGACCTTCAGGTGGTTGATCTTCTGGGGCGCTATTGCCCGGACCTTGATCTTGATGACCGTGATGCGTTGTCCGGCCTGGCAGAAGGCAGTATTGGCCGGGCACTGCAGCTGCATGATGTTGGCGGGCTTGAATTTTATACCGAAATGGTCCGTTTGCTAGCGGCATTGCCGGATGCTGACGTGCTGGCACAGCATAAATTTGCCGAACGGTTTTCCCCGGCAGATCGTGATGCCGCCTTTGCCACGGTGACGGACCTCTTGCATTGGTGGCTCGGTCGTCTGATACGCTTTGCGGCAACAGGGCAGGCGCCGCGCGAAGTCATTGACGGTGAATTGCCGGCCATGCAACGCATGGCAGCCGCGCAACCGCTTGATCAATGGATTGAGGTGTGGGAAAAGATCAGCGAATTGATGAGTGCCACGCGTGGTTTGCATCTTGATCGCAAACAGGCTTTGCTCAATGCGTTCTTCATGCTTGAAGAAACCATGCGGAACTGAAAACAGCACCAATCAACCGGAATTATGACCATAACGGCCCATTTCGGGCCGTTATGTTTCACGACTTGCGCGAAGGATTTGCGATCATGACCGGGCACAAACAGCCCTATTACATCACAACACCGATCTATTACGTCAATGACAAGCCGCATATAGGTCATGCTTATACCACGCTTGCCTGCGACGTTCTGGCGCGCTTCAAGCGCCTGGACGGTTATGACGTGATGTTCCTGACCGGAACCGATGAACACGGTCAGAAGGTCGATAAATCGGCCGCGGCCAAGGGCATTGATCCGCAAACCTTTACCGATCAGGTTTCGCAGAATTTCCGCGATCTTGCCGTGCATATGAATTACTCGAATGACGATTTCATTCGTACGACCGAAGAACGCCACAAGAAAGCCTGTCAGGCACTTTGGAATACACTGCTTGAAAAGGGCGAGATTTATCTTGGTTCTTATGACGGATGGTATTCCGTTCGCGATGAGGCGTTTTATGGTGAAAAAGAACTGATTGAAAAGGACGGTGAGAAAGTTGCTCCAACCGGTGCCCCCGTCGAATGGGTTTCCGAGCCGAGCTATTTCTTCAAGCTGTCTGCCTGGGGTGATCGTCTACTGAAATTCTATGACGACAATCCCGATTTCATCGCACCGCCGTCACGTCGCAACGAAGTGATCAGCTTTGTAAAGGGCGGCATGCATGATTTGTCGGTTTCACGGACCAGCTTCAAGTGGGGCGTACCCGTACCCGGCGATGAAGACCATGTCATGTATGTCTGGCTTGATGCGCTGACCAATTATCTGACTGCAATCGGTTATCCCGATGCGGATCCGGCCAAGCTTGAAAAATTCTGGCCTGCGGATTTGCATATGGTCGGAAAGGATATCCTTCGTTTTCACGCTGTTTATTGGCCTGCATTCCTTTTGGCAGCCGACATCACACCGCCGAAACGGGTCTTCGCGCATGGCTGGTGGACCAATGAGGGGCAAAAAATTTCGAAATCGCTGGGCAATGTGATTGATCCCTACGACCTGACTGATCAATACGGTCTGGATCAGACCCGTTATTTCCTGCTGCGCGAAGTTCCGTTTGGCAATGACGGTGATTTTTCTCACCGTTCGATGGTCAACCGCATGAACAGCGAACTGGCCAACGATCTTGGCAATATGTGCCAGCGCGTTCTGTCCATGATCCACAAGAACTGCAATGCCGCCGTACCGTCGGCCGGTGAATTTTCCGATGCCGATCAGGTCATTCTTGGCAAAGCGTATGGCCTGCTGGATACCCTACGCCCGCTGTTTGACGCGCAGGCGTTCCACAAGGGGATCGAGGCAATATGGGAACTGGTCGGAGATGCAAACCGTTATGTCGATGAAATGGCGCCTTGGGGCCTGAAAAAGACCGATCCGTCACGCATGGAAACGGTTCTTTATGTTCTGGCAGAAGTCATTCGTCATGTCGGAATTCTCGTGCAGCCATTAATGCCCGCGTCCGCATCAAAAATCCTTGACCAGCTGGTTTTGCCCGCCGATCAGCGCGGGTTTGAACAGCTTGGCCCAGATCACGCCTTGGTCGCAGGGACCGAACTTCCGAAACCAGAAGGCGTGTTTCCGCGCTATGTCGAAACCGAAGACGAAGGAGAGAAGGCATGAATGTGGCGCTTGTCGACAGCCACTGCCATCTGGACTATCCCCAGTTTTCCGAAGACCTTTCGGGCATGATCGCGCGTGCCCGAAATGCTGGCGTTGGCATGATGGTCAGCATCGGCGTAAAGCTGTCGACATTTGAAAATGTTCGCGCGGTCGCCGCCAAAGCAGATCATATTTATTGCACGATCGGCGTCCATCCGCATGAAGCAGGCGAGGAGGGGCTTTCATCGCCTGATCGCCTGATCGAAATGGCATCTGATCCGAAAATCATCGGTATCGGTGAAAGTGGTCTGGACTATTACTATGACAATGCCCCGAGAGAAGCACAGCGTGAAAGCTTTCGCGCACATGTTGCAGCCTGCCGTGAAACCGGCCTGCCATTGATCGTTCATACGCGTGACGCAGATGACGACACCATGGACATCCTCGAGGAAGAATATGAAAAGGGGCCCTTTACAGGCGTCATTCACTGTTTCTCGAGCTCCGCAACGCTGGCACAGCGGGCGCTTAAGATCGGTTTCTATATTTCCTGCTCGGGCATTATCACATTCAATTCGGCCAAGGAAATTCAGGCGGCCGTTGCCGATGTCCCACTTGACCGTCTGCTGGTGGAAACCGATGCACCGTATCTGGCTCCGGTCCCGAAGCGCGGTAAACCGAACGAGCCAAGTTATGTCGCCCATACAGCCACAAAACTGGCGCAAATCAAGGGTGTCAGCCCGGATGAAATAGCCCGTGCGACCACGGATAATTTCTTTGCCCTGTTTACCAAGGCAGATCGAAAGCATCTTCTGTCGCCAGAGGTAGGCGTATAGTGACGAAAATCACCATTCTGGGCTGCGGATCATCGAACGGTGTCCCATCTGTTGGCTTGGGATGGGGGAAATGCAATCCGGAAAACCCCAGAAACCGGCGTCTGAGAAGCTCGATCCTGATCGAGCAGGATGGTAAAAAAATACTTGTCGATGTGACGCCGGATTTTCGAGAGCAGGCATTGCGTCACGATATCAATCATATTGATGCTGTGCTGTTCACCCATGCGCATGCCGACCACGTGCACGGCATAGATGAACTTCGCTGGATCAATGTCGCGATGCATCGTCCGCTGAATATCTATGCAGCACCTGAAACCATATCGGATATAGACCATCGCTTTGCCTATGTTTTTGAACCTTTGGCCGATGGCATTGACTTCTATTACAAGCCTGTTCTGATCCCACATGTCATATCCGGGCCATTCGAGGCAGCAGGGGTCCCGATAACCGTTTTTCGTCAGGGTCACGGTTATGGCGAGACGCTGGGCTTCAAGGTTGGCAATTTTGCCTATTCAACAGATGTCGTCGATTTCCCGGAAGAATCACGTGAGCATCTATACGGGCTTGATGTTTGGGTCGTTGATTGCCTGCGCCATAAACCACATGCCACGCATGCTCATCTCGAAAAGGTGCTGGAATGGGTAGCGGAATTCAAACCCAAACAGACTTACTTTACCCACATGAGCATCCTGTTTGATTATGACGAGGCGATGGGCGATACGCCGGATCATGTCGCGCCAGCTTATGACGGTCTCATTATAAATTTGGACTGAGGGTCAGGCATCTGGCACAGATAATCTGACAGCGTAGGATATGGTGCTCACGCACCAATAAGTTCTATAATATATATTATGACAAATTATTTGATATTTTATTTCAATGTATTACCAGAAATTGGCGTACAGAGCATCATTCCTCTCTATCGCAAAGCCGCTCATCCGCTTTCAAACAATTGACCGAAACTGGCATTGTGTCCCACGCCACAATGAGCTCAGTATCTGACTCTTGATGGAGAACACACTGTGACAGATGCCTCTCTCTTCTTGTTCCCGGACTAAATTGCACCGATAGACTTTATCAAGCGCAACTTCATGCCCTTGCCGACCGTGCTGAAGTCCATGTTGCCAATCATCGTATTGCCTCAACCGTTCAGGAAATTGCGGCCAGCATCCTCCAAGTCGAAGCTTCTGTTAATCAGCACGACAGCGCGCGCCGATGCGCCAGAGCGCGCAGCAAGCCGTCGCTCCTTGACTGCATTGGCGGCGGATCGTCGATCAGATGGCATATAAAACTGGCCCCGAAGTTTTTGCACGGCAACAGGAAGCCTTGATAAGCCGACCTGACAGTCGGTCGACATTATCGACAATCACCTGTCCGGAGCTCGTTATCGTTGGCGACGGCAATAAACTGACACTACCGGATCATGCTGAAGAAATGGCGCAGGCATTTCGCATGCCCGCCTTGTAACGTTAACGCGCAGCGGACACCTGAGCCCTTTGGAGGCGCCAGATCAGGTCACTCGTATAATGCAGGAATTTTTTGATATTTCATAATCTTGCGGCAAAATCATGAAGTATATAATGATAAATGTCACGATCTTGGAGGCTCAGCCCCCTTCTCTACGATCACCTCATGATCGAGCAAAGGTGCCACATCGTAATCGCTGGCATCCATCATCCCGGAAACACGCTGAAGTGCCGCGATCAGAAAGCTTTGCTCCCATTCATCCAGCGCCTTGAATTTATCAGAAAACCGGTCATGCAGCGCCATGGGCGCGCGATCTAGGACATTGCGGCCATGATCGGTCAGCTGAACAAACACCTTGCGCTTGTCTGTGTCGCCCCGCGCACGCATCACCAAATTCATCGCCTGAAGCTTATCAACCAATGCCGTAGCCGATGCTTGGGCAAGATTGACCTTGCCAGCAATTTCACCCACGGTCATCTCTCCGAATTCTTCCAGGGATTGCAGGACAATCAGTTGAGATGTCTTGAGCCCCGTGACCTTGCCCAGCTTTTTTGCGTGAATATCGCTGGCACGCAGAATCCGGCGAATTGAAATGAGCGCTTCGTGCAACTTGTCCATGCTGCAGTTCCGATAATTGTTGTTTTGATTTCACTGAAGTAATAGCCGCCAAACCTGTGGGCTGCAACGTTTTCCGCGCAATTTCCATAGATACTCGAAGTATAATTCAATCGGATTTCGCTAAATAAAAAACTGATGATACTTTGATTTATAGATTAAGTCCGAAAAATTCAGATCAAAAATTTATTCAACAAAATCAAATC
>CAMPHD010000248.1 GCA_946885765.1 uncultured Thalassospira sp. | reverse complement strand
GTGCTGATCTTGATGCCTTTGTCGAAACCGCTGCCGCCGAACTCGGTCAGGTTGGCGGTGCCGCCATGCTGACCGACCGCGTTTCAAGCGCCTATCAGCATGTCACCGATGCGATGGCTGGTCACGCCAAGGTAACCTGCGCGCTTAAACGCCGCGACAGCGACGGCCCGTTCGAAGGCAGCCCCGCGATCTTCCGCACCACGGCTGCCGACTGGCAGGCCAACCCCGAACTGGCCGAAGAAATGTTTGGCCCGGCCGGCATCATTGTCGAATGTGACACGCCCGAGGAAATGGTTGCCCTGTCGGCAACCCTGATCGGGCAGTTGACCGCGACCGTTCACATGATTGATGCCGATGCCGAACTGGCCGGTAACTGCGCCCGGCCCTTGAAAAATGTGCCGGCCGCATCCTGATCAATGGCTGGCCGACCGGGGTCGAGGTCTGCCATTCCATGGTCCATGGCGGCCCCTATCCGGCAAGCACGGATTCCCGTGCAACATCGGTCGGGTCGCTCGCGATCAAGCGTTTCATCCGCCCGGTCTCCTATCAGGCCTTCCCGGACGCATTGCTGCCCGAAGCCCTCAAGGACGCAAACCCGCTCAACATCCCGCGCCTTGTAAACGGCAAATGGCAGATGCCGAAATAATCCCGACCCGATCAATCAATCCGCAAAGGGCGCGCTATAAAGGCGCGCCCTTCTGCATTGTGAGCTGGTTTAGGACACCACCCTGAAGGCAATGGCAGGACAGGGATGCCAGACTCCGAAAGCACGGCAACAGGCTGGCTTTCCCGTAAGCAGACTCAATGCCCTGCCCGACCAAGAACGGACCTCCAACAGCCCCACCAACAATCGACACATAGACGCCCCACAGCCTCGCCACCCGCTCCTTCCGCCCATGCCAAGTTCACCGAGCCCGGACAAACCCCGGCTTCCACCAACGTCGCCAACAGACGACCATCGGGCTCACGGCCTGCGCCACGGCGAATTTCGGCAACCCTCGCCAAATCCCGGACTTTCACCACCCTCACCAACAAATGGCCCACTGACGAATGCCCCCACCGGTCAACCGTTGACGGATCACGGCCCAATGCCGCCCCTGCTGACTCTTCCGGCAACGCCGGACAAAGTTCGTATCTCCGACAGACGGGCCACAGACCGTCCACGGCCTCGCTGCCCGCTCCGCTCACTTGCGGCAATGGCATGACCATGAAACCCGGACACACCTCGGGCCTCCAGCAACCTCGCCAACTGACGGCCCACGGACCGCCCACCGGCTCGTTGCCCGCTCCGGCCACGGCGGCAACCTGCCACCCAGACGTCCAGACACACTTCGGGCCACTGCCATTTTCACCAGCAGACGGTCTTCGGGCGCACTGCCCCCAACCTGCCCACCGTCGACTGGCCACAGATCACTGTTGCCGTTGCCGTCGCTGCTGCCATCGCTGCCGCTCTCCGGCAAATCTGGGGTCCTTTCCCCGACAAGACGCACCTCTCCCGTCATGATAAACAAACGTGTTTGAAACGTGTTAGAACCGCTCGGAATGCCGCCGTAATGGCTTCGCCATCCGCCGACGCATATCCTGCGGATCGCCCCGCCGCCCTGCCTCAATCCTTGCCGCTGCATCCTGATCACCTCTTTGATCCGGCCCCAAACGCAAAAACCCGCGAGGCACAAGGCGCTTCGCGGGTTTCGGTCCGGGTGCATTTCTCCCGTTGACTTTACTCTTATGCCATGATTAAAAGAACAAATCAAGAACTTTTTGAAAAAACTTTACATACCGTCAAAGGCCGCCCCCTCAGGGACCGTCCTGCATTTTCATAAACCCTATGCGTCGCGCGGCACCCCGTTCGGGTCCTCGCTGCCACGATGGTATTTGAAGGTGCCGGTCGCGGTTGCGATCACCTCGCCCGCCGCGTTATAGGCGGTGGCTTCGGTAAAGACGATCTTGCGCCCGCCACCCTGTTTGCGTCCCTCAACCCGCACCGTGCCACCGGTTGCCATCCCGATGAAATTGGTCGTCAGTGACAGGGTCAGCGATTTGCGGACATTCCCCGGAACAGCACAGTAACAGACGGCACAACCCGACGCCGTATCCATCAGGGTCGCAATCACGCCACCATGCAGGATACCCGCACGATTACGGTGATGATCCCTGATTTCAAGCTCCACCACCGCACGGTCTTCTTCCCATTCAACAACCTGATAGCCCAGATAAGCCTGAAGCCCGCTACCATGCGCCTGTTCCCAGGCAAGATTGTCATTCACATCACTCATTGCGCCGACCTCTGGTAAATCCTGTTTGCCAAGCTATAACAATAATTGCTGCATTGCGTAACACCCGCACACGTCATCTGCCCCTTCTCCCCACGAAAGGACTACACCCATGGATGTTCTGCTTTTGCCTGGCGACGGTATCGGACCGGAAATTGCCGACGTCACCCGCCAAACCCTGCGCTGTCTTGACCAAAAATTCAAACTGAGCCTTTCTATTCAGGAAGACGTTGTCGGCTTTGCATCACTGGCAAAACATGGCGCGTCCATTACGCCGGATCTGATCGAACGCGCCCGAAATACCGACCTGACCATTCTGGGTCCGGTTGATACTGCCGCCTACCCGCCCGTCGAACAGGGTGGCCTCAATCCTTCAGCAGCCTTTCGCAAGCAGCTTGATCTTTACGCTAATATTCGCCCGTCGCGCGCATTTGATGGCATTCACGCACTGACCCCGGCTATGGATCTGGTAATCGTGCGCGAGAATACCGAGGGTTTCTATGCAGACCGGACCATGTTTGCCGGATCGGGGGAAGTGATGCCAACCGAAGACCTTGCAATCGCCATGCGCAAAGTCACTCGACAAGGATCATTCCGGGTTGCTGCCGTCGCCGCAAAGCTGGCCGCGAAACGACGAAAACACCTGACCATTGTGCATAAGGCGAATGTTCTGAAACTCAGCGACGGTCTTTTCCTGTCAGAAGCCCGAAAGGCCGCCGCCAAAACGGGCGGGCTGACGGTAACAGACGAACATGTCGATGCCTGCGCCTCGCTTCTGGTACGCACCCCCACCGACTTTGACGTGATCGTTACCACAAACATGTTCGGTGATATCCTGTCCAATCAGGCGGCTGAACTGGCCGGTGGACTTGGACTTTCCGGATCGCTTAATGCCGGTGATGATCACGCGATTGCGCAGGCGGCCCATGGTTCAGCCCCGGATATTGCCGGCCAGAATCTGGCGAACCCGGTATCCCTTCTGCTTTCTGTTGCGATGTTGCTAGACTGGCGGGGCGAACATGCAGGACGGCACGATCTGGTCGCCGCCAGCAAAGCGTTAAACAACTCGATTAGCAGCCTTTTAAGACATCCCGAGACACGGACAAAAGACCTGGGTGGAACATTGGGAACAACTGAATTTGGCGATTCATTGTGCGCTGCGATATAAAATAATCATTTAATATCAAAGCACTAAATCTATCGTTCTCCAAACAAGAAGGGGATAGCGGTGAAACGAGAATAGTGGGTTCAAACGGCGTCTGGTACATCTCAAATCACCCCAGACGCAAAGGAACCTAACCATGGCAACGCTTGCACTTAAAGACACCACCACCATCGAACGCGAAGTTCGCGTCAACTGGTTCACCAACCTTGTTCATGCCCTTCAGGTCGCCGTAATCATGAAAGCGTCGAAAGCACGCACCCATGATGAATTGCTGACCGAATGGAACAACGCATGGCGTCAGGTCGAGGGCTAATTGGCCCTCTCTGACCCTGCGGGTTTGAGGATTGGCATCCAAAAGATGCTGACAATTCATCGCCCTTGACGGTTTCAACCAAACAACCGAAAACGGTTGAATGCAAAAGTTTGATATCGTCACGATCCGGTTATTTGTCGCCATTGTGCGCGCCGGAAGCATCAATGAAGCCGCCCGGCGCGAACATATCGCGACATCGGCTGTAAGTCGTCGCATCGGCGAACTTGAAGCCATGCTTGGCGTCAAGCTGCTGCGCCGTCTGCCCCGCGGTGTCGAACCGACGGAAGAAGGTGCGATTTTCGCGCGCTACGGCGAAAAGCTTCTGGGTGATCTTAATCACCTGTCAAACGAGCTGCGCGATTTCAACAGCGGCGAAAAGGGCAAGATTTATCTTGCTGCCGTAACCTCGGCGATTCTCACCGGACTGCCCGTTTTTCTTGCCGATTTTCAACGTGACTTCCCCGATGTGACCGTCGATGTCCGCGAACTGACATCGCGCGAGTCATCCGATGCGGTGCGCGAAGGCCGGGCAGATCTGGCGATCATGGCCGATAACGGTCCCTGTCAGGGTTTGTCGAACCACGTCTTTTGCGACGATCCGATCTGGGTCGTGACCCCCAAGGGCCATCCTCTGATCCCCGACCCATCCAATCCGGCCCCGGTTACTTTTGCCGAAGCCGCAAAATACGACATCATTTCCCTGCATGAAGGCGGTGTTATTGATGATCTGATCAGCGAGGCGGCAGGAAAACTGCATCACGACATGCACCCGCATATCAAAGTCATGCGTTTCGGGTCTTTGCGCCAGATGATCGCAGCCGGACTTGGCATCGGCTTCCTGCGGCAAAGCTCGGTTGCAGGTTACATTGATCACATGAATATTTCCGGCGCACCGATTGCCGATAGCTGGGCCAAACGCCAGTTGCTGATCGTGCATGACGGCGAGGATACCCTCACCCGCGCCGCCCCCCGCGTCCGTGATTATCTGCTTAAAAAGGCATCCGAAACCAAGGTCAAACCGGGTCTTGGCTAAGCGGGTCGCGTGACCTTAAATCAGGCCAGCACCGTTCTCGACCCGGCTCCTGACAATCGGGCGATGCAGCCCCTTTGATCGATCAGGCCTATGGCACACAAACCTTGCTGCCTCTGCCAGGATCAGATCAGGCAATTCCGCCCATTCGCCAATCGGGGCGAGTATTTCAATGGTCTCGCCCGGTTGTGCCGCAATCATTTCCGGCAAATTCGTGCAGGCATGCATGCCACCGCCTGCGAGCATCGGCATAATCAGCGCATGCTTGCGCGACCCGATCATTCGCCAGTCTCGCAACGACGGATCGCCTTCGATATTGCCAATGCAAATCTCGCTTCCGGCACAGAAACCACCAAGTGCTCTGGCAAATCTGACGGTTTCCGGCAGTGGCTTGGTCAGGGTTTTCAGACCATGCGGCACCAGAAATACCGATGTTTCCAAACCATCCCAGCCGCGCCGCGACATGGCGGCCTGAACATGGCGGGCAACCATGGCCGTAAAACCCGGCAGGTTGATTGCAGGCGGCAGGATAACCGCACGATCAAGTCCGGCATCGCGCAAATTGCGCGGCAGTTCCTCAAAAACCAGATATCCTTCGCTGAAAAACAACGGAAACACGATCAGCC
>CAMPHD010000247.1 GCA_946885765.1 uncultured Thalassospira sp. | reverse complement strand
CCTGTAAACAGTAATAAATCTCCGTTCCCTTTAAGGTCTTCGGTGGATTTGTCGTAGTGCCGTTTAACCGGTACTGTTTAGCGGGAAATATGTTTTTCAGACGGAGTGGTTCCGAGATTTCTTGATGAATCCGGATTTGTCCTTCAACACCAAAGACATGTTGATATGAGAAATAACAACAACAACAACAATAGTAATAACAAGCGTCCGCGTGGACGTCCGCAGCCGAATAAACGTCCTGTAAATCCGAAATTTCAGACTTTTGACAGTAACGGTCCGGATGGGCGCGTTCGTGGAAACGCCCAGCAGGTTTACGAAAAATATGTTTCGCTGGCCAAGGATTGCACTGACGATCCGGTTCTTGCTGAAAACTATTACCAGCATGCGGAACACTATCATCGTATTTTGCAGGCCGCGATTGACTGGGAAAACCAGCGCCGCGAAGAGCGTGGCGACAATAATAACCCGCGCCCGCAGCGTAATGATCGCAACGATCGGAATGATCGGGGCAACAATCGCCCGAACCGTGACGAGCGTAGCGAAAACCAGAATGGTGACGACAGCAACGATAATTCTGTAAATCAGGATAACGTCGCCGCGTCAGCGGAAAATGCGGCCGATTATGCCGATAACAATTCCGCTGCAGCCAGTGAAGTGGCTGCTTCTGGACCGAACAATAATGACGGTGATGATGCACCGGTAAAGCGTGCCCCGCGTGCGCGCCGTGCCGCACCGCGCGGTCGTCCGCCAAAGACGGCGTCCGAAGATAGCGATCAGCCGTCTTTGGATATTGCGCCGACTGACAATGCCGATACCGATACATCGGTAGATGGCGAAGAAAAGAAACCGCGCAAAGCTGCTGCCGGAACAAGCCGCACACGTGGCCGTCATCCGACAGCCCGTCGTGGCCGCAGCCGTGCTGCCGGTCGTGAAGACGGCGAAGAAAGTGCAAGCGAAGACAAATCAGCGGAACCGGTTTCTGCCTGATCCTTGGCCTTGCCGCGATTACAACAAACCCCGCCGGAGAAATCCCGCGGGGTTCGTTGTTTCCGGGGCCTGAAGGGCCGCTTTGCCACAGGTTTATTTACCGTGCTGTCAATTGGACTTCTTGATGTGAAACCCTGAATCCATAAATAGGTAATATGGTGCAACTGCAGATTTTAACTGCTATCACTTGATGGCAATATGACCTGCTGGCGGAACGGAAGGCATTTAAATGCATTGGGGTCGCTTCGCTAAAAGACAGGTAAACATTCTTGGGGGTGAATGATGGGGGGAGGTCTGTTCCGCGTCATCATGGTACTGCTATGGGCGCTTGGCGGGATGGTTGTCGCGCTTGGTGTGTTTAACGGTGACTATGAGCTGGCTTTGCTGGGGGCTGTCTGTTTTATCATTCCGATGTTCCTGCCCTTGATTGTGATCATGCTTAATCGCATGCAATCCTCGCCTTCGAAGAAAAAACAATCCGTTTCGCCGATGCAGGCCGCCAAGATGAAAGCCGAAGGCCAATGGGCCAAGCTCGAAGATCTTAATGCGCGAAAGCTTCTTGATCCCAAGCCGTCAATCGTACTGGGGCGCTGGGGGACGGAAAAAAGGCTGATCGGTTCATCGGGACTGCGCCGGGTGATTACGTTTTCCAGCAAACCCGAAGAATATTACCGCGCCTCGGCAGAGCCAAATGCCCTGCTGCATACCGGTGCGCTGTTTGTCTATGAACGTCATGGCAGCATTTACCGTGCCGTACAGGATCGCCGCAAAAAGATGGGTCAACGGGTCATCCTTATTGATCCGCACGGGCAGGCCGGGGCGGAAACCGATCAGTTCAATCCGTGCGATTTCATGCGCCAGCAGGGCGAGGGACTGATTGCGGATGCCGGATTGATTGCCGATACATTGCTGGCTCCGGTCTTTGTTCAGGAACTTGACGAACAGGAAACCCGCGCGGCGCGCACCCTTTTGCAGGGATTCATCGTTTACACCATGCAAAAGAGCCTGAAAGAAAACAGAAGCCTTGCCGAGGTTCGGCGCAATCTGGTGATGCCGTCGCACCGGTTTTATAAAATCCTTGAGGAACTGATGGGAATCGAGTCCGCTGATGGCAGGATTTCCGATATTGCCCTGACGATCCTTGACATGACCGAAGACCAGCGCATGTCGATCATCGAAGCGTGCCGCATGGCGACAGCCGATTTCGACAATCCTGCGATTGCTCGTGTCGTGAGCAACAGCACGTTTGGCATGGATGATCTGACCGGACGGCCGGTATCGATTTTCATTGTCGGCCAGATGGGCGGTGATACACCAGCCAGCCAAACCGCATTCAGCCGGGCCATGATTGGCGCCATGATGCAACTGATTACCCGCCGGGACTGGAAAAGCGGGGATGCGGAATTTCTGGTGCTGTTTGACGGGATAGAGGCGGTTGGCCGCATGCCGTTGTTTGAGCGTCTTCTGGGCGGCGGACTTGGCGATGGCATGATCATCTGGCCCGGTTTTTCAGGTGTTAGCGGTCTTATGGATGTATGCCTGAACTGGGAAAATGTTGTTGGGCGAGCGGATGCGATTTCCGTGCTCAGTCAGGATGGGGCTTTCAACCTTGACTGGGTTTCCGGACTGACGGCGATGTCAAAATTTGAAGACACCGGTGGTGGTTTCAGCGCTGATCGTCCGGTGCATTTGCGCCCGCAGGACAATCAGGCAATCGTGCGATCTACCGAAGTTGCACGTTTCCCGACAGAGGAACAGATACTGTTTCGCAAAGGCATTCCGCCGATCCGGGCGTACCGGATCGACTGGTACCATGACGAGATGTTTCAGGGGATGGCGGTACACGCCCCGACTTTCAGTTAGTCTTATGCAACGACGATTTTATCATCCGGCTGGATGGTGCCCGAACCGACTGCCTCGACATAAACCCCCATGTAAAGGTGGTTCAGGCCCTTGCGCAGCAGCAGTGGTACATTGATGTCAGATTCTGCCGTGCCGGGATTGACACTGGTTGCCTTGCAGCGCGTGATCGGGTGAATGACGCGGAAATCGATGCCATTGATTTTGACGATCTGGCCTTCTTCCCATTTCAGTTCCGCCCACGGTTCAAGCCCGTCGATCAGCAGATTGCCGCGGAACCGCATCGGATCGACTTCTTTCTGGACAATACGTTCGGCGAAATCGCGCACCGATGCCAGATTAATGATCGAGATATAGGGGTCCTTCATATCGCCGAAGCTGACATCGGGGACCGAATAGATTTTGGGTGTTCCGGCGATATCATTTTTCAGAAACGCCTTCAGGAAATCCTCGATCACGGTCCGGCCCATCTTGTCTTCAAGATTACCTTTGCAGATCGCGCGACCATTGCGAAGGATCGCCAGCGTCGTTGTGGCATCGTCATATTCGATGCCAAGCTCGGCCAGCTTGGGCGTGTTGACCAGTTGCAGGAAATTGCTTTTGCGCGCCCATTCATGCACACCGTCCTGCCCGACCGAAGACTGGGTTGCAATGATGAAACGGCGGTCATCAGTTAGCATCTTCTGTGCGGTGATTTCGGCCCCGGGCATTTCAATGCCGCGCAGCCCTTTGACGGGGTATCGTTTGATGGCTTTAAGTTCGATAGGCATGGCGTTCGATCCTGTGGGGCGCAATTACATATCGGCAAATGGGGCGGGCCGATAGGCAGGCCAAAATAAAACAAGTGGCGACGTTAATGCCTTGTATTCCCAAGGGCAAGATTTCCTGTACCGCGTCGGGCAACAGATTTGGCCAGAATGACAACGCTTTTCGCCGCAATCTTGAATGATGCCAGAAAATGGTGCTGCGGCGCACAATTAATTCTTGCAACTTTTGTAGGGGTATCGTCTTGCAATGGACAGGAACTGAGACATATCAAAGACGTCAACAATGGAAAGATTGATAATTTCTATTGTGGATAAAACCACTTAAGGTCGCGGATGCTTCCAAGAAGGTCCGCATGATACGATACTGTTGGCTCAAGGAGTGACAGGCATGGAATTCGAAAAGTTTACGGACCGGTCCAAAGGTTTTCTTCAGGCCGCGCAATCATTGGCGCTGCGTGAAAACCACCAGCAATTTGTTCCGATCCATCTTCTGAAAGTGCTGCTTGACGATGAAGAAGGTCTGGCAGCCAATCTTATCAAGGCGGCGGGCGGCAAGCCCAAAACCGCGCAGGTTCGCTGTGCGCAGGAACTGGCAAAACTGCCCAAGGTATCGGGCGGGAATGGCCAGATTTATCTGTCATCCGAATTTGCCCGC
Organism: uncultured Thalassospira sp.; assembly: GCA_946885765.1. The sequence goes on along the minus strand of CAMPHD010000247.1, from coordinate 1,146 downwards.
CTGATTGATCAGGCACAGGAAGTCGCCAAGAAGGCCGGTGACAGCTATGTCACGGCCGAACGGTTGCTTTTGACTATTGCGCTTGATCCAAAATCGGTCGCGGGCAAGGTTCTTGCTGATGCAGGTGTGACCGCACAGGCGCTTAACGGGGCGATCAATGACATCCGCAAAGGCCGCACCGCCGATAGTTCCGGTGCGGAAAGCCAGTATGACGCGCTTAAAAAGTATGCGCGTGATCTGACGGCTGCGGCACGTGAGGGCAAGCTTGACCCTGTGATTGGCCGTGATGAGGAAATTCGGCGCGCGATTCAGGTTCTGTCACGCCGGACCAAAAACAACCCGGTTCTGATTGGCGAACCCGGCGTTGGTAAAACGGCCATTGCCGAAGGTCTGGCATTGCGCATCGTCAAGGGTGATGTGCCCGAAACGCTTAAGGACAAGAAACTTCTGTCGCTTGACCTTGGTGCGCTGATTGCCGGTGCCAAGTTCCGCGGTGAGTTCGAGGAACGCCTGAAAGCGGTGATGTCCGAGATCGAAGCCGAAGCCGGGCAGATTGTTTTGTTCATTGACGAATTGCACACGCTGGTCGGGGCCGGAAAGGCCGAGGGATCGATGGATGCCTCCAACCTTTTGAAACCGGCACTGGCGCGCGGTGAACTTCATTGTGTTGGTGCGACCACGCTGGATGAATATCGCCAGCACATTGAAAAGGACGCGGCACTTGCCCGTCGTTTCCAGCCAGTCTTTGTCTCGGAGCCAAGTGTTTCCGACACTGTTTCGATCCTGCGCGGGATCAAGGAAAAATACGAACTCCATCACGGCGTGCGTATTGCCGATAACGCGCTGGTTGCGGCGGCAACGCTTTCCAATCGGTACATCACCGACCGTTTCCTGCCCGATAAGGCAATCGACCTTATGGATGAGTCGGCATCGCGTCTTCGGATGGAACTTGATTCCAAGCCCGAAGAAATCGACGAGCTTGATCGCCGGATTATCCAGCTTAAGATAGAGCGCGAGGCGCTTAAAAAAGAGGAAGACCGGGCATCGAAAGATCGCCTGGGGCGCCTTGACAAAGAACTGGCCGAGCTTGAAGGCCTGTCTCTTATACACATCTCGAGCCCACGAGACTCCTGAGCATCTCGTATG
>CAMPHD010000246.1 GCA_946885765.1 uncultured Thalassospira sp. | reverse complement strand
CGCTCGGCGGACGACACACCGACCAGCCGCTCTATCGCCACCTCGGGCATGGCCCGTGCGCAGGACGCATCGACCCTGACCTTCAAATCGATCCCGCAGAAGATCGCGAAAACCCACGCCGTTGCCGAAGGATACGATGCCGACATCCTGATCCGTTACGGTGACAAGGTTGCTGCCGATGCCCCGGCATTCGTTCCGGGTGCCGTCGATGCCACAGCCCAGAACAAGCAGTTCGGCTATAACTGCGACTATATCGGCTTTATGCCGCTGCCGGTCGGCTCGGACAATTCCGAACACGGCCTTTTGTGTGTCAGCCATGAATACACCAATGCCGAACTGATGTGGTCGGGCCTCAAGGACGCCATGGGCGCATCGCAGGAACAGGCCCTGCACGAAATTGCCGCCCACGGCCATTCCATCGTCGAAGTCAAAAAGACCAATGGCAAATGGCAGGTCATTGACGGTTCGAACTATGCACGCCGCATTTCCGCCCTTGATACCGATATGGTCATCACCGGCCCGGCTGCTGGCCATGACCGCCTGAAAACCAGTACCGACCAGTCTGGCACACGCGTCATCGGCACGCTGAACAACTGTGCTGGCGGCAAAACCCCGTGGGGCACCATCCTGATCGCCGAAGAAAACTTCAACGGCTATTTCGGTGGCGACATCGCCAAAACCAGCGAAGAACGCAACTACAAGCGCCTCGGCATCGAGCCGGACAGCTGGTATTCTTGGGTCAAATATTTCGACCGTTTCAACGTTGAAAAAGAACCGAACGAGCCGAACAAATTTGGCTGGATGGTCGAAATTGATCCCTATGATCCGACCTCGACCCCGAAAAAACGCACGGCCCTTGGCCGCTTCAAGCACGAAGGTGCCACCGTTTTCCTGAATAAGGATAACTCAGTGGTTGCCTATTCCGGCGACGATCAGCGCTTCGACTATCTTTATAAATTCGTCGCGTCGAAAAAATACAATCCGAACGACCGCGCGGCCAACATGGACATCCTCGAAGACGGCACGCTTTATGTCGCCAAATTCAACGAGGACGGCACCGTCAACTGGATGCCGCTGATCCATGGCGACGGCCCGTTGACCGCCGAAAACGATTTCAACAGCCAGGCCGATATCCTGATCGAAACCCGTCGCGCGGCCGATCTTCTGGGTGCGACCCAGATGGACCGCCCCGAAGACGTCGAACCGAACCCGATCAACGGCAAGATTTACGTCATGCTGACCAACAACTCGAAGCGCAAGGAACCGAACATCGTCAATCCGCGCGCTGACAACATCCATGGTCATGTTCTTGAACTCACCCCTCCGGGTGGCATGGGCAAGGATGCGGACCACACCGCCGATACCTTCAATTGGGATATCTTCCTGCTTGGCGGCAATCCGGCCAATACCGATGACAGAGCCGTTTATCACCCCGGTGCCGAAAGCTGGGTGTCCTGCCCGGATAACCTCGCGATTGACCAGAAAGGCCGTCTGTGGATTTCCACCGACGGTGCGCCAAGCTCGGATATTCCAGACGGCATGCATGCCGCAGACGTTGAAGGTGCCGGTCGCGCATTGACCAAATTCTTCTTCGCCTGCCCGGAAGGTGCCGAAATGTGCGGTCCGGAATTCACCCCGGATGGCACGACCCTGTTTGTCGCAGTTCAGCACCCTGCAGACGGTTCAACCTATGACGAACCAAGCACCCGCTGGCCGGACTTTCAGGATGGCGTTCCGCCGCGCCCGTCGGTGGTTGCCATCACCAAGCAGGGCGGCGGCGAAATCGCAAGCTGATCCCTGCCTTAAACAAAACATCGTCAAACCGGCCCCGCTTGGGGCCGGTTTTCATTTACCGATCAGGTTGCTTTATTTGATCGGTGCAGTGCCTGCATACGTGCCGTTATTGTCCGCAATTGCCATCCAGCTTTTATCGGATGCGCCCTTGGCTTCAAGTGACGTCCAGTTACCTTCGGACTTGTCGATATTGCCATTGATATCGCTGTTCCAAAAACCAACAACCGTCGGCGTGATATTCAGATAAAGCGCCCCGTCAACAATCCGCCACAGGTTCGGGTTGGCCGGAACCTTGCCGCCCTGTGCCACGCCATAGGCACAATGCCCGTCATATTTCGGCGCATATTTTTCCGGGTTTGCAACGAACATCTCGCGATGCTCCTCGGATGCAAACGCCCATGTCGCACCGTTATAATCAGCCGTAATATCGGAACGGCCCGGCACGGCGCCGGGCTGTGCACCACCCGGTTCCGATTGTTTCAGATCGAAATAGGCCACCGGGTCATAGCCGCTGATCGCAAAGCCGGTTTCATCGACATATTGCTCCCCCGCCAAAGCCGCACCCGACGCCGCAATCATCAGCGAAGAGGCCAGTAAAATCTGCTTGAACATCACCTTTAAAACTCCGTTTGCTGTCTCGATGTCTCAAGACTGCAAAAAGCGATACCAAAGGTAAAATGACGTTGCGACACTGTTTCGTGAAACCGCGTGACCGGTACTTGAACGGCACCTGAACGGTCATGATCCGCTCTGCATTTTCTCCTTGACCTCAGCTTAACTTAAGGAATTACACAGGATGTGATTGCATTGAAAGACAAAGGAGAACGCCATGGGTATCGCATTTCTTGAACATGTGAATTTCACCGTCTCCGATCCGGCCAAAACCGCCGCACAATTATGTGACTGGTTCGGTTGGCATGTCCGCTGGAACGGGCCGTCAAAGGATAACGGCGTCACCTATCACGTCGGCAACGAGACAAGCTATGTCGCCATCTATTCCAGCGGAACACCGGTAAATTCCGACGAAAATTCCTATCGCACGCGCGGCGGATTGAACCATATCGGTGTCGTGGTGGACGACCTTGACGCGACCGAAAAGAAAATCCTCGCCAGCGGCTATAAAACCCACAATCACGCGGATTACGAGCCCGGCCGACGGTTCTATTTCGACGATGAAAACGGTATCGAGTTCGAGGTGGTCAGCTATACCTGACCACCTGCGAAATGCTGCTTAAATCAGCAAGGCTTGTATGCCCGGTCATTATGAAGCGACGGCACCATCCGCCGAATATCTTCCACCCGGTCCAGATCGATCTCGGCGATGATAAAGCCGGGATCGGTCCCCGCATCGGCAAGGATCTCACCCCACGGATCGATAATCAGCGAATGGCCGAAGGTCTGCCGGTTGCCCGGATGATCACCGCACTGTGCGGCTGCAATCACATAACAACCATTTTCAATCGCGCGTGACCGCAAAAGATTGTGCCAGTGCGCCTGCCCGGTCGTACGTGTAAACGCCGCCGGGATCGACAGGATTTTCGCCCCGGCCTTGGCATAATCACGGAAAAGCTGAGGGAACCGCACGTCATAGCAAATCGCGATGCCGATATCCCCGATATCGGTTTTGGCAAGCCGCGCCTGATCGCCCGGACGGAATGTTTTGCTTTCGCGGTAACGTTCCCCGCCCGCCAGCTCAACATCGAACATATGGATCTTGTCATAGGACGTGATCACCGCCCCGCCCGGGCCAATCACAAAGCACCGATTGGCCACCCGGTCTTCGCCCGGTACCTTCACATGCAAAGATCCAACAATCAGGGTCGATTTCAATTCTTCCGCCAGATCGCGGAAAAATGTCCGGGCTGGGTGATCGGCCTCGTAAAACGCTGCCGTCCTGACCTTTTCTCCGCCAAACGACATCATCGAAACATTTTCCGGAAACGCAATCAACGTTGCCCCAGCCGCATGGGCATCACGCGCATAGGTCGCCGCACGCGCAAGATTGTCGCTCATATTGTCACGCGCATTTACCTGAACACAGGCAGTAACAAAACGGGCCATGACATCGTCTCCCTATCGTTGTTCGGCAATGATCATGGAACGCCATCACACCGTCGACAATACACAATTGGGCTACCGCCCGGCCAAAACAGTGTTTTAAGGTACACGCACAACCACAGAGTCATTTTTTACCGATTTGATCTTCCAATGGTTCAAATTAGTGTATACAGTATTCTGCATGTAGAAGAAGGATCGAAGATGGAACCTCTTTCCGGTCGTAAAAGTCTGACTGACGAAGTGCATGATCGCTTGGTCGATGCCTTGTGTTCCGGTGCTCTCCCTCCCGGAACACCTTTGCGTCAGGAAGCCTTGGCCGAGGAGCTCAATGTCTCGCGGCAACCAGTGTTGCAAGCTCTGGGGTTGTTGCGTCGTGACGGACTGGTGGTACCGATGGGTCGGCGTGGTTATCGTGTCGCCCCGGTCGATGCCAAACTGGTCGAGCACGTTTATGACTTGCGCGAAGCGTTTGACGGGCTTGCCGCCCGGCTTGCGTCAAAAGCCCCGGAAGACGAACGGAAATCGGCACTGCGGGCTGCCATCAAACAGGGAAACCACGCCTTGGGCAGCAATTCCACCGCAGACCTTGTTGCAGCCGACGTCGCGTTTCATCAAACGATCTATCGCCTGTCGGGCAACCCCCTGTTGCCCGAGGCATCAGCCGCAATCTGGTTGCAGGTCCGGCGTGTCATGCATGCCGATCTGCAAACCGGAACCGGTCCCGATCCCGTCTGGACCGAACATCAAGCCATCGCCGACGCAATCTGCGCCGGCGATGGTGCGGCGGCTCAACAATTGGCAATTGCCCATACCCGTAATGCCGCCAATCGCCTGATCAAACATATGAATGATACCGCACAGACCGTCACATAACCCGCCTTAACAAGGCACATCGTCGCATAACAAAAATCAAAATCTTGCGACACGGAGGAACGTCATGAAACTCAACGAAGCGGCACTTGCCGAATTCCGCGAACAGGGCTTTGTCTTTCTGCCGGAACTTTTCTCTCGCGAAGAAGCTGCCCTTCTATCCGAAGCTCGTCAGATTTATGCATCCGACCGCGAAGAAGTCTGGCGCGAAACATCCGGCGTTGCCCGCACCGCCTTTGCCGCCCACACCTATAACGAAGCCCATCGCCGCCTTGGCGCCCATCCTCGCCTGATCGAACCTGTTGAACAGTTCCTTGATGAACAGGTTTACATGCACCAGTACAAAATCAACGCCAAGGCCGCCTTTGACGGCGCCGTCTGGCAATGGCATCAGGATTACGGCACCTGGCAGCGCGACGATGAAATGCCCGAACCGCGCGCGTTCAATATTGCCCTGTTCCTCGAAGACGTCACCCCGGCCAACGGCCCGCTATTGTTCATCCCCAAAAGTCACAAGTCAGGCGTGCTAAAGGCCGGTCACGACCTTGAAACCACATCCTATCCTCTTTGGACGCTGGATCGCGAAACGGTAACGAAACTTGCGGCTGACGGCGGATGCGAGGCCCCCATCGGCCCCGCTGGTTCAGTTGTGATGTTCCATGGCAATCTGGTCCATGCCAGCCCGCCCAATATCAGCCCGTTTGACCGTACCATTG
>CAMPHD010000245.1 GCA_946885765.1 uncultured Thalassospira sp. | reverse complement strand
GCGGATGGAGAAGCCATTACGGCGGCATTCCGCGCCGGTTCTAACACGCTTTTAATACGCTTGTTTGTCATGACGGGAGAGGTGCGTCTTGTCGGGGAACGGACCCCGGATTTGCCGAAAGAGGCAGCAATGGCAGCAGTGGCGGCATCGGATTGTGCCCCGTCGGTGGTGGACAGGTTGGGGGCAGTGCGCCCGAAATCCGTCTGCTGGTGAAAATGGCAGCGACCCGAGGTGTGTCTGGATGTCGGCGTGGCAGGTTGTCGCCGTGGCCGGAAAGTGCCCGAAGTGGGCAGCGAGCCAGAAGACCGTCTGCCGGTGAAAATGGCGAACGCCCGAGGTGTGTCTGGTCGTCGAGGTGGCAGGTTGCCGCCTTGGCCGGACGGTGATCGAGGCGGCAAAGCGGCCGATGATTGTCCGTCGGCGACGGTTGCTGGAGGCCCGAGTTTTGTCCGGGTGGGGCATTTCGTCTGCTTCGGGGAAAATCACCCTGTTGCCGTGCTTTCGGAGTCTGGCGTTCCTGTCCTGCCCTTGGCCCCCGGAGCCCCCCGGAACCATCCGGGAGATCGAGGGAGATGGGGGCAGGTCAGATGAACCCTGCCGGGCAGGGTGCGGATATGCAAAAGGCGGCCTTTCGTGTTGAAAGACCGCCTTGCAAAGTTTTTCCGGTTTCTGCCGGGTTCTTCCGGTTCGGATCAGTCGAGCCAGTCGGGAATGCGGTCCAGACCGATCAACTCGTCAATCGACTGGCGCGGGCGGACGATGGCGAAGTCGTCGCCCTTGACCAGAACTTCGGGTGTCAGGGCACGGGTGTTGTAGGTCGATGACATCACCGCACCGTAGGCACCTGCCGACATCACGGCGACCAGATCACCCGGTTTCAGGTCATCGGGCAGTTTGCGGTCCTTGCCGAAGGTGTCGCCGGTTTCGCAGACCGGTCCGACGATATCGACGGTGGCCTGTTTGTCGTCGTCACCCTGTTCGTCGACCGGGATGATTTCGTGATAGGCGCTGTAAAGCGTTGGCCGGATCAGATCGTTCATCGCGGCATCGAGAATGACAAAGCGTTTGGCTTCGCCGTCCTTGATATACATGACACGCGAAATCATCACCCCGGCATTGCCAGCAATCAGGCGGCCCGGTTCGAGCGTGATGTGACAGCCAAGGTGACCGACGGTTTCACGCACCATCTGGCCATAGGCATCGGGCAGGGGCGGGGTTTCGCCCTGATAGGCGATGCCAAGCCCGCCACCAAGATCAAGATTGCGGATATTGATGCCTTCGGCGCGAAGTTTTTCGACCAGACCAGCCAGACGGGTGAATGCCTCGCGGAAGGGGGCAAGGTCGGTCAATTGCGATCCGATATGCATGGCAATGCCGGTGACTTCGATCCCGTCCATGGCGGCGGCGATGCGGTAAACCTCAATCGCGCGGGTCCAGTCGATGCCGAATTTGTTTTCGGCCTTGCCGGTGGCGATTTTTTCGTGGGTCTTGGCATCGACATGCGGGTTGATGCGGATCGCGATCCGGGCCTTTTTGCCGATGTCGAGGGCAACCCGGTTGAGTTCTTCAAGTTCCGGAATGCTTTCGACATTGATCTGGGCGATATCGGCATCAAGGGCTTCGCGCATTTCGGCATCGGCCTTGCCAACGCCGGAAAAGATGACTTTGCCCGGGGCGACACCGGCACGCAGGGCACGGCGCATTTCACCAACCGAAACCACATCGGCACCCGCCCCCAGTCTGGCGAGTGTTTTCAGGACAGCCTGATTGGAGTTCGCCTTGATCGCATAGCAAACCGTGGCATCAAGCCCGTCAAACGCACTGGCATACACCCTGTAATGACGTTCGAGGGTGGCGGTGGAATAGCAATAGAACGGCGTGCCGACTTTTTCGGCAAGCTCGGGGATGGAAACGCCTTCTGCGTGAAGGACGCCATCAATATATTCAAAATGGTTCATTGTGCCGGATATGTCCGTGGATATTTGTTGCCTTCGTCGGTCGGTGGTTCAAGCGGGCCTTTTTTGCCGCAGGCGGCAACAGACAGGCCGAGCATCACCGCCAGTACGATCACTGTGCTGCGTTTAAAGATCGGGTTGCTCATTTCAGGAACCTTTCCTTTGCCGCCGCGACCTGTTCCTTCACCCGGACCGGGGCGGTGCCGCCAAAGCTTTGACGGGCACTGACCGATGCCTCGACGGTCAGGACATCGTAAACGGCCTTGGTGATTTTGGGTTCGATCCCCTGAAGGTCTTCGAGCGAAAGCTGATCGAGATCGCAACCCTTGCCTTCGGCCAGTTTCACGGTCGCACCCACCACGTGATGGGCATCACGGAACGGCATGCCAAGTTCGGCGACCAGCCAGTCGGCCAGATCGGTTGCGGTGGTGTAACCGGCACCGGCAGCCGCACGCATATTGTCCTTATGCACCTTCATGTCGGCAATCATGCCGGTCATGGCGGCGACACAAAGCCCCAGATGGTCGTGGGCCTCGAATACCGGTTCCTTGTCTTCCTGCATGTCCTTGGAATAGGCCAGCGGCAGCCCCTTCATCGAGAGCATCAGCGAGTTGTAGCAGCCAACGATACGACCGATCTTGGAACGGATCAATTCGGCGGCATCGGGATTGCGTTTCTGCGGCATGATCGAGGAGCCGGTGGAAAACTTGTCCGACATGCCGACAAAGCGGAACTGTGCCGAACACCAGATCACCATTTCCTCGGCCAGGCGCGACAGGTGCATGGCGGTGATCGAGGCAGCGTTGAGATATTCCAGCGCAAAGTCACGATCCGACACCGCATCAAGCGAGTTCGCGGTCGGGCGGTCAAAGCCAAGGGATGATGCCGTCATGTGACGGTCAATCGGATAGGGCGTTCCGGCAAGGGCCGCCGAACCCAGCGGGTTTTCATTGGCACGCGTGCGGCAATCGGCAACGCGGCCACGATCCCGGCCAAACATTTCGACATAGGCCAGAAGATGATGGCCAAAGGTGACCGGCTGGGCGGCCTGAAGGTGGGTAAAGCCCGGCATGATGGTCTCGGCATGGGTGCCGGCCTGTTCGACCAATGCTTCCTGAAGGCCCTTGAGCCCGGCTTCAAGATCGGCCAGTGCCACGTCGCGCACCCAGAGTTTGAAATCGGTCGCGACCTGATCATTGCGGGAGCGCGCGGTATGCAGGCGACCGGCGGCAGGACCGATCAGATCACGCAGGCGGCTTTCGACATTCATGTGGATGTCTTCAAGGGCGGCAGAGAAGGTAAACTGGCCGCTCTCGATTTCTTGAAGGATCTGGTCTAGACCCGCGACTATTTTCTCGCCATCTTCTGCGGGGATGATCTTCTGCTTGACCAGCATGGCGCAATGGGCTTTGGAACCCTGAATGTCCTGGGCGTACAGGCGTTTGTCAAAGCCGATGGAAGCATTGATTTCTTCCATGATGGCGGACGGGCCCGCTTCAAAGCGGCCTCCCCACAGGGCGTTGGCATTTTTCTGGTCGGTGGCGTTTTGATCGGTCATTGTGATCCGCAAGCGTTGGAAAGGTGAGTATTGTGAAGGCACTGCTTCGTTACGTAAAACTGGGCGTGATTGTCGCCATATCGGCCATTTATGCAAGCCCTGCCTTTGCAGATACGCAATTGCCGCAAGAACTTTCGAAAATGGACACCGCACCTGATAGCACAAGCCTGCCGGAAAAGGCGGTTTTCATCGAAAAAGATGGCAGCGAAAGTGACCTTAAAGACCTGAAAGGTCAGGTTATTCTGGTTAATCTTTGGGCGACATGGTGCGCACCCTGCATCGAAGAAATGCCCGATCTTGATCGACTGGCGTCCGAAATGGATGGCAAGCCGTTCCGTGTTCTGGCCCTTAGTCAGGATCGCGGCGGGGCGGAAATCGTGCAGGAATTCTTTGATGAAAACGGAATCGACCATCTTGATGTCGTGCTTGATCCGCGCGGGGCGACCGCACGGGCCTTTGGCGCGCGTGGCCTTCCGACCAGTTTCGTGATTGATGTCGACGGGCAGATCATCGGCAAGCTGGAAGGCACGGCCAAATGGGATGCCGACGGGGTCATCGATTATTTCAACAGCCTGATTGATGCTGCGTCCTGACGCGATCAGGTGCCGGTATCTTGTTCCAGAAGCGATAAAACCTGATCAAGGGTCGGGGCGGCATCGGCGGCACCATAGCGTGTGGTCGCCAATGCCCCGGTCGCACAGGCAAACCGGACGGCATCGCGCAAGGATCGTCCTTCATGCAGGGCCACGGCTAGGCCGCCGTTAAAGCAATCGCCCGCCGCAACCGTATCAATCGCCGAGACATCAAATGGCGGGACAATCCCGGACTGATCGCCATCCGAATAAAACGCGCCCTTTGATCCCATTTTGATGATCGCAATCCGCGCACCCATTTCGCGCAGTTTTGCGGCGGCCTGATTTGCGGTTTCAAGGCTTTCGGGAAGAATGCCTGTCATGGCGAAACATTCGCTGCTATTGGGGGTGACAATATCGGTCAGCATCATCAGATCGCGCAGAACAACCCGGTCTGGTACCGGTGCCGGATCAAGAATGATGGTGGCCCCGGCGTCGCGGGCATATTTCATGGCGCAGGCGACGGCGACAACCGGGCATTCAAGCTGCACCAGCAGATAGTCGCAATGTTCAAGGAAAACCTGTTTTTCGCGGATGTCGGCGCGGCTCATCGTCATGTTGGCACCACCGGCCACGGTGATGATGTTTTCCCCGGCATCGTCGATTGATATCAGGGCGGTGCCGGTCTGCGCATCCGTCGTCTGGATGAGCTGGTTGGTGTCAAATCCTTCGATTTTGAGCGTTTCAATCAGGCTGCGCCCGAGAACATCATTACCGATTTTCGAAATGAAAACAGGTTTCTGCCCCAGACGGGCCACGGCAACCGCCTGATTGCAGCCTTTGCCGCCGGGGCCTGTGATGTAATCCTTGGCCGATACGGTTTGGCCGGGTTTGGGCAATTCGGCAACGCGGGCGGCAAAATCGATATTGGAACTTCCGACAATGGCAATGGGCTATCCGATTGGCAAGTTTCTAATACCTTTTGCTGATATTGGCATCTTTTGAAGTGATTAAAGAACCCGGTGCAACATTTCAGGTGAAATGCATCACACCGCAAAAAAAGCCGATCAGGTGGGGCAAAAGGTATCAGTCTGGTGGCGTGGATCAGGCGGGTTGGAATTCTTCGCGGAGCGCGGAATAGATGCGTTTGAATTTGGCAAATCGCGGTTGATAGGCCGCGTGTCTGTTCATATCGGGTTCGATCACTTCCTGAATGGCCGGTTTCTGGCAGACATCCTCGACCGTTTCGTTATCGAGTGCCAGCCGTCCAAGACGGGCCGCGCCAAAGGCCGGGCCCTTGGCCGCCCCCTCGTACCGGGCAAGCGGGCAGCCCATGATGTCGGATATCAACTGAATCCAGTAT
>CAMPHD010000244.1 GCA_946885765.1 uncultured Thalassospira sp. | reverse complement strand
GCAGGGTGGATACCATCATTTCAACCTGTTGCTTGGCCGCATGACCGGCACCCACCACAGTCTTTTTGACGGCATTGGGTGTATATTCCGTTACCGGAATGCCACTACGTGCTGGCGCCAGCAGCGCAACACCGCGCGCCTGCCCCAGTTTCAGCGTCGAAACAGGATTTTTATTAACAAAGGTTTCCTCGACGGCGGCTTCATCGGGCGTCCAGGTCGCAATCACGTCCATAAGCCCGCTATGAAGCTGATCAAGCCGTTCCGCCAGCGATAGCGTCTGTGTCGAGGTCACGACACCGTTGGCAACATGACGCATCCGGTTGTCTGTAAGGTCGATCACCCCCCAGCCCGTGCGTTGAAGACCGGGATCGATACCAAGAACCCTGACCACGTCGCCCCACCTTATTATTATCAGCAAAATAAAATACGCCCGTCATTCAAAAGGGAATGACGGGCGTAAGCAAGCGTAATCAGTTATCGAGAGCAGCTACGATCTCGTCGGTCCAGTTAACGTTGGTCCAGACGTTCTGCACATCGTCATTATCTTCAAGTGCATCAACAAGTTTCATGATGCTCTGGGCCTGATCAACACTGACATCAGCCTCGGTCACGGCACGGAACACCAGTTTGGCGCTTTCCGGATCACCGAATTTCTCCGTCAGGGCTTCACGCACATTGTTAAGCTCTTCGATCTCGGTTTCGATGATGTGGTTTTCATCATCTGATTCCGCATTAGCAGCACCGGCTTCAAGGGCGGCTTCAAACATTTCGTCCGCACCGGCCTTGTCTGCCGGATAAACGATTTCGCCAAGGCGGTTGAACATGAAGCCGACCGAACCGGTTTCGCCAAGATTGCCACCGCTTTTGGCGAATGCGGCACGCACTTCGGATGCGGTACGATTGCGGTTGTCCGTAAGCGCCTCGACAATGACGGCAACACCCGCCGTCCCGTAACCCTCGTAACGGACTTCTTCATAATTGTCGCCCTCGCCTGCACCGGCCGCCTTTTTAATCGCGCGGTCGATGTTGTCCTTGGGCATGTTCTGCCCGCGGGCGGCGGCAATGGCCGCACGCAAACGCGGGTTACTGTTGATATCATCACTGATTTTCGCCGAAACCGTAATTTCACGGGCGAGTTTGGTGAAGATTTTGGCGCGCTTTTTATCCTGCGCGCCTTTGCGGTGCATGATGTTTTTAAATTGGGAATGGCCGGCCATAACCTGAAACCTGTATTCTTTTCGTGTTGTCGATCAGTGCAAATCGGGCACCGGCCGGTAACTGCGGGATATTCCCGGACAGACCGGTCTCGCGATGATTGCGCGCCAGTCCGGCGGACCGAACCGGACCGGACAAACTGACAGGCAGAAATTTCGACCGCTCCTATATCCTGTTTACGCCTCAAGGTCCAGCTATCCGTCACTGCACGGCCCCCGCCAACCTGCACGCACCAAAGAGGACGGTGAATCAACCGCAACCAGTACAACTTAAAGATTTAATCGTGATTTTTTGTCGCAGAACTGCTTACATCTTGCAGTTCTGCGAATAATATTTCAATAATGTCCTCTAATAAGAAAAAATAACTCTAAAGTATAACTCTCGGGGGTTACGAACCGGGCGACGAAAACAACAAAAGACCCGTTGCCTGATCCAAGAAACCCGGTCGGACACAGAAGCCGCCCGGGGAAAACAGCACAAGAAGGTAGGACAGAATGGGAACTAAGTTCGGGGTCCAAAGCAAACTTTTGATATCGTTTGCCTTGGTTGGCCTGATGGCGGTGGTTTCAGCCGTTGTCGGTGCCGTATCATTCAACAAATTCGGCGAAGCTCTGACAACCATCACCGAAGAAAAACTGCCACCGATTGCCGCAGCACAGGAACTGGCGACCGAAAGTGCGGAAATCGTCGCAATTGCGCCACGTATCGTTGCATCCAATTCCATCGATGAAGAATTGGCGATCAAGGAAGAACTTGATTTCCGCCTGCTGGAACTGGTCAACAAAATCAACCAGATCGAAGCCACAGGCTTCATGCCGGAAGTTTTGACAACGATCAATGACAACCGCAGTCAGTTGCAGGACGCCCTTGGCCAGTTACACACAGTAACCCAGGAACGGTTTGCCATTTCAGCCGAAAAAGCCGAAAAACTGAGCGAGTTTCAGGATCTTGCCAAACGTTATGGCGATACACTGAAACCGGTTCTGTCCTATACCCAGAACGACATCGCGCAGGGCAACGCCTATGCACAGTCGCTGAAGGACGACCCGTCCGCAAAATATACGGCAAGCACGGAAGAAGTTATCGAGAACTTCACAAAAATGAACGACGCGATCACCGCACGTTCACCGGTGCTGGAAATCGAACGTCTCGGTTCGTCCGCATCGAACATGATCATCGCGTCAACCACCGAAACGCAGGCCGTCCGCGTGTCGTTCATTCCGGTGCGGATCCGCGGCTCATACGCCGATGCGCTCGCGGCACTGGACTCGATTGGCAACGAACGGCTTAAAAACTTCTATGTCGAACTGATCGACAAGATGTCCAAGCTTTCGGTTGGTGATGACAGCCTGCCTGAACTGCGCAAACGCGAACTTGCCGCAGCCGAGGAAAGCCAGCGCCTGGTCATCCAGAGCGGCGAGTTTGCCAATGCGATGCGCAGCAGTGTTGCCGAACTGGTCGCAGCCCTGAATACCGAAGTTCAGGATGCCGCCGCACAGGCCAAAGTTGTCGAGAAACAGAGCCTGACGGCACTGGCCGTTGTCGCCGCCGCCGCCATCCTGATCTCTCTGATCATTTATGTCGTCTATGTCCGTGGCAACCTTCTGCGTCGTCTTGCCGGTCTTCAGACCACCATGGTCGCACTGGCCGATGGCAATCTCGATATCGAAGTGCCGGTCAAGGGCAGTGATGAAATCACCGCCATGGGCCGTGCGGTCGAGGTATTCAAAGACAACGCCGTCAAGGTGCGTGAACTTCAGGCCGAAGAAGAACGCCTGAACCGTGAACGTAACGAAGCACTGCGTGACGAGCTTCTCGGCCTTGCCGATACCCTGCAAAACGAAGTCGAAAGTGCGGTCGGTGAAATCGCCGCCCTTGCCGAACAGCTTCAGGGTGTGTCGGGCCAGATGAGCCAAAGTGCGGAATTCGTATCGGGTCAAACCGAAGATGTTGCATCTTCGGCACAGGAAGCCACCGGCAACGTCGAAACCGTTGCGGCGGCCACCGAACAGCTTTCGGCATCAAACGCGGAAATCAACCGCCAGATGGCGGAATCAACCCGCATTTCCAACGATGCCGCAGATCGCGCACAGGAAACCAACCAGTTGGTGGTCAGCCTGTCGCAGTCGGCAAACCGCATCGGCGAGGTTATTGCACTGATCACCGACATCGCCGAACAGACCAACCTTCTGGCCCTTAACGCCACCATCGAAGCGGCGCGCGCCGGCGATGCGGGCAAGGGCTTTGCGGTTGTCGCAGCCGAGGTCAAAAACCTCGCCAACCAGACCGAAAAAGCGACCGAAGAAATTGCCGGTCAGATTTCCGGCATCCAGAAGGCGACCGGGGAATCCGTTACCGCCATCGGGGATATCGGTCGCATCATCGAAAACATCAACGAAATTGCCACCACCATCTCGGCTGCGGTCGAAGAACAGGGTGCGGCAACCGACGAGATCACGCGAAACGTGCGCAGTGCAGCCGATCGCACCCGCACCGTTTCGGCCTCGATCAATGATGTGGCAAGTGAAACCGGCAAAACCGGCGAGCTTTCCGGTCAGGTTCTGTCAACTGCACAGACCGCGTCCGAAAAGGTCGAACATCTGCGCTCGCGGATCAACGGTATCCTCGAAGACCTGCGTCAGCAGGCCCGTGACCGCGCCTCCTGATCAATCAGACTTCTTCTTGTGCAAAGGCCCGCCATCTGGCGGGCCTTTTTATTTACCCACAGAACCACAAGCTTTTGTACAGAAAGGGATTATCCAAAAGCACAAGGAAGAAAAATGGCGAAACATTTGGGTTATTCTGCGCAAGACCCTGTGCTATAGATGCCCATAATATAAAAATAATAAGACCTTTCGCCTTCAATTGTCCCGCACCCTTATCGTTCCTAACCGATATCGCGGGTCTCCCCGAATGCGGAAACCACAGGAAGGTTCCATCCAGGAAAGCCGAACAAACGCGCGTTACCGGCATGACAGAAGCCGGGGCGCTGGTTATGCGTAATCGGGGTTAGGTGAGTAATGGGAAAGACTATCAAATCTGGTGATCGCCAGAAGCCGGTCAGCAAGACCGCAAAAGGCTTCGGCGTTCAGGGGAAACTGGCGGCTTCATTTGCACTTGTTGGTCTGATGGCCGTCGTGGCGGCCACCGTCGCCGTCATATCATTCGGCAAGTTCGGAACCGAACTTTCCAGCATCACGCATTCAAAGCTGCCGCCAATGTTTGCGGCACAGCAACTGGCAACCGACAGCGCCAAGATCGTGGCAATCGCGCCGCGAATCATCGCATCGAAGACACCGGACGAAGAACAGGTCGTCAAATCAGAACTCGATACGCTGCTGGCCGGGCTAGATGACAATGTCGGGCAATTGCGCGCAACAAATCTTCAACCCGAAATTCTCGATGGCATTCATACCAACAGTTCCAATTTGCGCGATGCCTTGGAAAATCTGCATGAAATGACCTTGAACCGGTTTACCATCGCAGACGAGATCGCCGGAAAACTGAACAAGTTTCAGCAGCTAAGCGGACGCTACAGCAGCATGATCACGCCGCTTCTGTCCTTTACCCAGACAACCATTTCCGGAATCAGCGGCACGGTCGAAGACCTCCGTAAATCAGGCGATCCCCTGCCCTACGAAGATCAGGTCCGCACCACCAAACTTCTTTATGAACTTGACGATGCCGTTGCATCGCGTGGCCCGGTTCTGGAACTCAGCCGGATGGGCAGCGACATCGTCAATACGATCCTGACAGCAAGCTCGCTCAACGACGCAACACGGCTTTCCGTTATCAGCATGCAGGTTCGCGGCAGCTTTACATCGCTGCAAAAACTGATCGAAGACCTTGATAACGAGAAGCTTAAAAAGTTCTATAGTGGTCTGGTCAATGACATGCTTGAACTGTCAATCGGCGATGGCAGCCTGCCTGCCTTGCGGATCAAGGATATTGAAACCGCCGCAACCCAGCAACAGATTGTCAATCAAAGCGCGCAATATGCCGCTGACATGGAAAGCAGCGTCAAGGCACTGGTCGAAAGCCTGCAAGCCGATGTCGACAAGGCCGCCGCATCAACCCAGCTTCTGAACACGCACAGCTCGCAGATCATGTATGGCGTCGCCGGTGCGGCGATCCTGATCTCGCTGATCATTTATGTCGTCTATGTCCGTGGCAACCTTCTGCGCCGCTTGGCCGGTCTGCAGAAAACCATGGTGACACTGGCCGATGGCAATCTCGATATCGAAGTGCCGGTCAAGGGCAGTGATGAAAT
>CAMPHD010000243.1 GCA_946885765.1 uncultured Thalassospira sp. | reverse complement strand
CCTGTAAGCTGGCAGAAATTGTTCTGGTATCAGCCGTGCTGGCGATTGCGGTTTCACGGGCACAACGTTCGTTCACCCGGGCCGTCACCGATGAAATCGCGGCAAGCGAGCTGTCACGCTTTATCTCGCCCGAGGTAGCGGCCCGCATTACCCACGCAAACCAGCAAATCAAACCCGGCGATGGCGAAGCAGCAAGAGCCACCATCATGTTCACCGATATCGAAGGGTTTTCCGGCGTTTCCGAAAAGCTGAGCCCGCAGGAACTTGCCGCGATGCTCAATGAATATTTCGCCACCACCAGTGCGCTGATCGATAAACATGGCGGTGTCATCACCCAGTTTCAGGGGGATGCCATGCTGATTACCTTTAATGCCGTCAAGGCAGATCCCGACCACGCATTAAATGCGGTCCGAACAGCACTGGATATCACACGCGTCTGTGCTGAAACCATATTCTGTCATGGTGGAAAACTTAAAACCCGATGCGGCATCAATACCGGCGATATCGTTATTGGTGCGATTGGCTCCGAAAACCGGCTGACCTTCACCGTCCATGGTGACAACGTCAATATTGCCGCCCGGCTTGAACAGCTAAACAAGCAGTATGGCAGCTACATCCTCGCGACAGAGGATACGGTCAGGGCATGCGAAGCAGGCTTTGCCTGGCTGCCACGCGGTGAGGTCACGGTACGCGGGCGTGAAACGCCAACACCGATCTTCAGCCTTTAAGCCAGACATCGTCCTTCTCCCCTTTGCCATCCCCACAAAGAAAAAGCGCGCGGCGGACGATTTGCCCGCCCCACGCTTTTTGGGGACAGATGGTCTTGGGGAGACCGGTCAGATACAGTGCCTTGACCTTGGGGTGCAGATCACTGCGGGGGACAGTGATTTTAAAGGTCCCGGTGAGTAGCGAGGGAGGGGCGCTTCACCGGCGTTTCCGCATCTGACAATTGTTAATATGCCCTTGAATTGGGGCGTAAAAACCGGCCGGCAATGACCATTCAGGGGCAAATTGGGGCAAAATAAAGTTTGGAACTGAAACCGCGAAAAACCTGTTCCCGATTTGGGAAAAAAGAAGGGGCGGGATTTACCCGCCCCATTTTCGGGGTCTTCATGGTCTTGGGGAGACCGATCAGCCGGGGCCTATTTTGTTCTTTCTTCGGGGGAAGATGAAAGAACGGGCCAGAAGACGTTTGAGGGGGGACAGAAGGTTCTGGCCGTTGCCTCGACTGACAATGCCTAATCTGCCTTGTGAATAGGGCAGGAAAACAGGTCGCATAGGGCCATTTGAGGGCGAATTATGGTCAAAAAGGGGCATGCGCCCCTTTCAAACCCTTGATAGCGAAACGGGCAATAATGATCTATCCTGATGATTGTCCGGTTTCACATTGGCCTGAATGTGCCAATCAGAAATACCGCATGAACCCGCATTAATTCCCGGCACCGGCCCCTTGCCCCGAATGCCAACGCAGACCGGACGCCACGCACAAGACAGACCCGGCACAAACCGGGCCCGCGAAACGTCCTGACCGGTTGCCACCTTGGCAACAGCACATGGAACCGCCAGACATTACTGGCGACGACAAATATAACTCCATGCGCGGACCGGTCCCATGCGTCCCATGATGCGTCAAGGAGATGTCCATGCCCCCGTCCAAAGACACAAAAGACAAAGCAGACGCCACAAATTCCCCCACAGTCCCCCATCACGTTCCGCGGTGTGCGGCACTGATCGGACCATATTCCAGTGGCAAAACCAGCCTGTTTGAAAGCCTGCTGAGCACAACAGGCCGCGTACATCGCAAGGGAGCCGTTCGCGACGGCACCACAATCGGTGATGCAAACGCCGAAGCACGCGAACGGCAAATGAGTACCGAAATGACGGTTGCCCAAACCTGTTATCTTGACGAGGAATGGCACTTTATCGATTGCCCAGGCTCGGTTGATTTTTCACAGGATGCCCGTGAAGCAGCAATGATATGCGATGTTGCCATCGTGGTTGTCGAACCCGATCCGACACGCGCCATGATCGCCGCACCGATCCTGAAATTTCTGAATCGCAATCGCATACCCCATCTGATTTTCATCAACAAAACCGATCATGGCGGCATCCGGTTGCGCGATAGCCTTGATGCGCTGCAATCAATTTCGGAGCGTCCACTTGTGCTCCGTGAAATTCCAATACGCGACGGCAAAGGGCCTGACGATACGATAACCGGTTTCGTCGATGTCGTTTCCGAACGGGCTTATCAATATCTGGAGGGACAACCTTCAAAACTGATCACTCTGCCTGCCAACGCCAAAGAACGCGAAACCGAGGTCCGCGACGGATTGCTCGAAGCCCTAGCCGACTTTGATGACAACCTACTTGAACAAATCCTTGAAGATCAGGCACCGGCAAAGGAAACCATCTATGACAATCTTGAACGTGATCTGGCCAAGGATTTGATTGTACCGGTGTTTTTCGGGTCCGCAGAACATGACCACGGGATCATTCGCCTGCTGAAGGCATTGCGCCACGAAGCCCCGAATGCCGATGTCTGCGCCCACCGCCTGGGCATTGAACCGGAAGGCAACAGTGCCGCCGTCCAGATTTTTAAAACTGTTCATCTGCCCCATGCGGGGCGGTTTTGTTATGGGCGTGTCCTTTCGGGGCAGGTGAAAAATGGCGCCACACTCGGCCGTGACAAAATCGCGGGCATGTGTCAGGTATTTGGCGACAAGCATGAAAAGCTTGATATCGGTACATTTGGCAGCATCGTCGGCCTGCCGCGGATTGATCATTTGCGCACCGGTTCGCTGTGCACCGCCAATGGCGAGATGGACAGTCTTTGGCCAGATCCCCTGCCCCCGCTTTATGAAACCGGACTGGAAGTCACCAAGCCCGGCGATGACGTCAAACTCACCGAAGCATTGCGCCATCTGTGCGAACAGGACAGGTCTCTGTCGTTCATTCATAGCGACGATACCGGGCAACTAGTATTGCGGGGTCATGGCGATATTCACCTTCAGGTCGCACTTACCCAACTTCGCAGTCGCTATCACCTTGAAATCGAAACCCGGCCTGTCGAAACCGCCTATCAGGAAACCGTGCGTAAACCAGCACAGGCGCGGGGTCGCTATAAAAAGCAGACCGGCGGACACGGGCAATTTGGCGACGCCCAGATCGAACTGAAACCCCTTGGACGCGGCGAAGGTTTTTCATTCAATGAACGGATCGTCGGCGGTGCCATCCCGCGCCAATATATCCCCGCTGTCGAAAAGGGAGTACGCGACGCCATACGTTCAGGCCCACTTGGTTTTCCGGTGGTTGATATCTCGGTTGAACTGGTTGACGGGTCCTACCACGCGGTTGACAGCTCCGATCAGGCATTTCAGATGGCCGGGCGCATTGCCATCGCCGATGCGCTGAAGGAAGGGCAGTCTGTTTTGCTTGAACCCATCGAAAGATATGCGATTTCAATCCCGTCGGAATTCACATCCAAAGCCCAGCGGCTGGTCAGCACCCGGCGCGGACAAATCCTTGGCTTCAGCGCCAAGGATCACTGGCAAGGATGGGACGAAATTGATGTTCAAATGCCCGCATCGGAAACCGGCGATATGGTGATGGAATTACGGTCACTGACACAGGGAACCGGCTTTTTTACGCGGAGTTTCTCGCACATGCAGGAACTTGCGGGCAAGCAGGCCGACATGATCGTCAGCAGCCGACAAAAACCACATAAAAAGTAATAGAATTGATCTATCGCTAATCATTAAACTATTGATTGGCGTAAATTTTTCCAATGATTGATACTCTTTGCAGACAAAGAGAAAACCTTCGGGCATGCGCCCCATTTAACCGGAGTGACAACATGCAGATCGATATCGGAATTAATGAAACCAACCGCACTGCAATCGCCGACGGCCTGGGCCGGGTTCTGGCAGATTCTTATGCGCTGTATCTCAAAACCCATAACTTCCACTGGAACGTGACCGGCCCGATGTTCCAGACGCTGCACACCATGTTCGAACAGCAATATACCGAACTCGCGATGGCGATTGACGAACTTGCCGAACGTATTCGTTCGCTGGGTGCCTTTGCCCCGGGCAGTTTTTCGGCCTATGCGAAACTCTCGTCGATACCAGAAGAAACCGGTGTGCCTGCCGCCAAAGACATGATCGCCCAACTGGTCGAAGGCCATGAAACCGTGATCAAGACAGCGCGTTCGCTTTACCCGATCTGCGACTCGTCAGACGATGACGCCACCGCGGACCTCCTGACCGCCCGTATTCAGGTCCATGAAAAAACCGCATGGATGTTGCGGTCCCTGCTGGAAAACTGATTAACCCGGTTTTAAATGCAAAACGGCCCGGAAATTCCGGGCCGTTTTTCTTTGGAGCGAACCAATAAGTTTTATCCGCGCAACAGTGGATCAATCCGCCTTGCCGCATGCAGAACGGCAAAGTCATGACCGTGCGGTGCCGCAATCATCAGCGCCCCCGGTGCCGCACCATGGCCCGCCAAAACCGGGATCGATATGGCGCAGGCATCCGAAAGGTTCAGATAGGAAGTATTGCGCAACATCATTGCATTCAGACGATCAAAGTCGGCGTCGACTTCGGCAATCTTGGGTGCCATCATCGGCAATGTTGGCGAAATCATCACATCGACATCCGCCATGGCCGAACTGAACATCGCAATCACGTCGGTCCGTTTGGCATAGGCATCAATCAGGTCTACCGCACTTAGCGTATCGGCAAAACGCATCCGGTTAAGCACACGCGGGTCGCCGCAGGTTTCAAGTGCCTTGAAATCCTGCGAGTAGATTTTGTGTGCCTCTGCCGCGACAAGGATTTTGTTGATCACCGCATTTTCAGCCAAAAAGCCCAGATCGATTTCGATCAACTGATGACCGGCATCGGACAGCTTGTTGCAAGCCGCATCAAAATCCGCCCGTACCCGATCATCAAGATCATTCACAAAGGCATGGGCCGGAACACCGATTTTGATCGGGGCGGGTTTGCCATCCTGTGCGGGAACGGTTTTGCCCGACATGACTTCAAACGCGGTAATCGCGGTTTGCAGATCACTGGCAAGCGGCCCTGCTGTATCAAAACTTTTGGCAAGCGGATGAATGCCCTCACCCGACATCCACAACCGGCTGGGCTTATAGCCATAAAGCCCGTTGATCGCCGACGGAATGCGAACAGATCCGCCGGTATCGGTGCCAAGTGCGATATCGGCCAGACCAAGTGCAACCGTCAATGCACCGCCCGATGTCGAGCCGCCCGGAATGCCTTCGGGGTCAAACACATTGCCCGGCGTACCGTAGTGCGGGTTAAGCCCCACACCGGAATAGGCAAATTCACTGAGCGTGGTACGACCAAACGGCACCGCACCGGCAGCCTTCACCCGGGAAACAATCACGCAATCGCGCGTTGCCGGTGCACGGCCCTGCAACAGTTTTGACGCTGCCGTGGTAGTAACACCGGCCTCGTCATAAAG
>CAMPHD010000242.1 GCA_946885765.1 uncultured Thalassospira sp. | reverse complement strand
CCCGATCTGCTGGATCTGTCGATCAACTCGACCCTGTCGCGTACCACCATGACGTCGTTTACCACGTTGCTGGCGCTGATTGCGTTGTTTGCATTTGGCGGCGAAGCGATTCGCGGTTTCACGATGGCATTGATTATCGGCATCGTGATCGGGACCTATTCGTCGATCTGTGTCGCATCCCCATTGCTGATGGTACTGCGTCTGCGTCGCAAGATCCCGGAAGGCGAAGAAGCCCAGGAAGCCGGGGCCTGATCGTTCCGGTCCGCTGAGAGATGTTTACAAAAAGGCCGGGTTTGTGCAAAAAACAACCCGGCCTTTTTCTTTTGCCCCAAAGGCGGGTGACCTTTGCCGGCTGATAAAACCCTTTGAAAACTGGTTACTGCCTTGGCGCAAAACATGAACGCAAGTAACGGTCATCGTGCAAACTTGCTCGGCAGCCTGTGGATGATGGCGGCGATGGCTGCGTTCGCCGTCGAAGACGCATTTGTAAAGGTCGTTTCGGGAGCGCATCCTGTCGGACAGGTGTTGATCCTGTTTGGTGTTGGCGGCGCGGTTCTGTTTGCAGCTATCGCCAAGGCGCAGAACAAGCGTTTGCTGGACCCTGCCGTTCTTTCGCGTCCGATGTGCATACGGATCGTGTTCGAGGTCACCGGACGTCTGTTTTATGTACTTGCGCTCGCACTGACGCCGCTTTCTTCGACCACAGCCATTTTGCAGGCGACGCCGCTGATCGTGGTTGTTGGTGCGGCGGTCATATTTGGGGAAAAAGTTGGATGGCGAAGATGGTTGGCAATTGTGATCGGTCTGATCGGAGTTTTGATCATTCTTCGCCCAAGTGCTGATGGTTTTTCGGCTTTGTCGATGCTGGCGGTGATCGGAACAATCGGTTTTGCCGGGCGTGATCTTGCCAGCCGAGCTGCACCGATATCATTGGGGACGGCCATTCTGGGATTCTATGGTTTTGTTGCCATTATTATTGCCGGTATTCTGTTCTCAGTGTGGGACGGGAAAACATTCACGACACCCGACGGCCAGAGCGTTTTCTATTTTGCCGGTGCCATTATGATGGGGATTTCGGCTTATGCGGCCTTGATGAAGGCGATGCGCAGCGGTGATATTTCGTCGGTTACACCGTTCAGATATACAAGACTGCTGTTCGGTATTGCCCTAGGGGTGTTCCTGTTTGGGGAAGAACTCGACATGCCGATGCTGATCGGGTGTGGTATCGTTGTTGTTTCCGGGCTGTTTATTTTATGGCGCGGCAAAAAAGCAAAGCTACATGCTAGCGAGCTGTAAGATGTTCAGTGCCGCAAGCAGGTTACACGACTAAGTCAAAAGGGAATGACATGTCTTTGGAAGTAAGTCCGCTGGTTGCCGAGGGACGAAAGATCGTTACCAGCTATGGTGACGGCTTGTTCCGGTTTGGCGAAGAAACTGTCACCGGTTCGGTTCTGCTGTTTCCCAAGAATGTCTATTCCTGGCCTTATGCGAGCATTGATCAGGTTGATGTTGACGCCTTCAAGCGGGTCATCGATGCATCGGACGAGATCGACATTTTGCTGTTGGGCATGGGAAGTGGCATGAAACCGCTACCCGCCGAATGGCGTATTGCGTTGCGCAAGCATGGTATCGTCATCGAACCGATGGATACAGGGGCAGCGTGCCGCACCTATAATGTGCTGGTATCAGAAGCCCGCCGCGTTGCCGCAGCGCTGATTGCGGTTTAATACCCTGTTACAGGTCGCGCAGTTTCAGATATTCGTGTAATTGCGCGCGCACCTTCATCACACTTGCGATAACGGCTGCCGGTCCGGGCGGATAGTCCGGCGGAAAGGCATCGCCGCATAAAAAAAGGTTCTGCCACGGGGATGTCAGCCGGTGACGAAGGGCTGCGACGCCAGGGCTGAGTTCCGGAAACGGCGCCTCGCAATCGACATAACTGAATGCGGGGCATTCATCACCGCTTTCGATTTTTGTCCGCAGGGACAGATCAAGATTTAAATGCTGGTCACAAAGTTCCGTGACACGTTGCCAGATGGTTGCGGCCAACTGGCCGGCTGTTCCGTCACTTGGCAGGATCAGGCTGCTGTTCATGCTGACCTGTATGTGGCGGCGATTGCAATAGATCGCGCGCACCAGATCATCGTCGGCCAGAACACAACATGGTTCGGCAAAGCTTTTGCTGGCCTGAAAGACAAATGTTCGCCGATGGGCCGGGGCAGGCGGCATGCCGATATCGGGTGCCGCATCGCAAAGTGGCCGTGGATGAAGGGCCAGCACAACAGCATCCTGCGGGCGAACTTCGATCTGATCTTCACCAAAAAACAGGTCAGTGGCGAAATCGGCCGTACTGTCGATATCGCCCAGTTCCATGCCGCTGATGATGTCGCCACCGGCGGCGATAAAATGATCGTGCAGGGCAGGCAGGGCAATATCATTCAGGATGATCGGATCAATCGCCGCGAAGGCGTGGCTGGCATTGTGGCGGCGCATTTCCCGCAAAGTTGGCAGTAAAACACGCCCCAGCAAAGAGGCCGAGCAATTATGTGCCGGCATCGAAAACAGGACTTCGGCCAGCGTCGCAAGTGCATCCTGATGATAGGTCGCTGCCGGTGCCTGCTGGTTCTCGATGGTATCAGCAGCAATTCTGACATGTTGACGAACACGCTTGTCTTCGCTGGCATAGCGTGAAAACCATAAATTCCAGGCCGTGAACAACTGGGCAAAGATTGTCGGTCTACGTGCTATCAAAGCCGCGGCAATACCATGATCAAGGTCAATGATGGTCGGGCTGCGTCCAGGATGTTTAAGACCGATAACCGCATGAGCCGGTCTTATCAGTTTTCGCGGTATTTCCGGCCACTGGGCGAAAAAATGCCTAACCAGATCCTCTGGATCATAGAAAATTTCGGGTTCGGCAACCTTGTGGTCTTCGGGGGCGGTTTTCATACCGCGTGTCCAGCGACTGGCGAATGATTCGCCAGAATCGTACAGCGTTACAGACACGCCATCCTGCGCCATCTGAGTTGCAAGTGCTGACCCGGCCAGCCCGGCTCCAATGACATGAAGTCTTGGTGCAGCAAAGGATGCCATATGCCTGTCCTGTTTTAGTTGTTATACAGGGGCCACAAGAAACAATCCGTAGCGGTAACCGTTAAGTCATTGTTTGGTCGAAAACCTTAACAGCAGATTACACGTGAAGTCATGGACGAAATTACAACCGAAATTGATAGCCTGAACAGCGAAGTCATTGATCACATGACCAATTGGGTCGATATGCTGGGCGGCGGAGAAATCGGCAGATATGTCGTTGCGGGTGTTGTCCTGCTGTTCGTATTCGTTCTGAAACGTGTTTTGGCGCACGGTGTAATTGGTGGGCTGCGGAAACTGGCACATCAGCGCAAACACAGCACAGCCGCCCATGTTCTGGATGCCTTCGAGGCCCCGGTTCAGCTTCTGGTTATTCTGGGGGGCGTGTATTTTGCCGTCGAAATCCTTGATCTTCCGGAAAATGTTGATGCCGTTCTGTTTGAATTGATCGGTATATTTGCGACCTTCTCGGTTTTCTGGGCGTTGTTCAGATCGATAGAGCCGCTTGCCATGTCGTTCAACAATCTGGCAGGTCGTTTTGGCGGCGGCCTTGGTGATGATTTGCGCCAGTTCTTTATCCGGGCGGTCAAAACGCTGATCGTTGTAATCGGCGTTGTTGTTTTGCTGGAAAACTGGGGCATTGATGTTTCGGCGTTTCTAGGGGGCCTTGGTCTTGCCGGGATGGCCGTGGCTCTGGCAGCCAAGGATTCGGTCGCCAATATTTTCGGTGGGCTGACCATTCTGGCCGATAACCTGTACAAGCGGGGCGACTGGATCGAAACGCCGCATTTCGAGGGCACGGTCGAGGTTGTCGGCCTTCGCGCGACCAAGGTGCGAACCTTTGCCAGGGCATTGGTGACGATGCCCAATGCGCAGATCGTCGATTCCCCGGTGATTAACTGGTCCCGAATGACCCATCGCCGGATCAAGATGGTGATTGGTGTCGAATACCGCACCACGGCCGATCAGATTGAAAAGATTGTCGAAGATATCCGATCTTTCCTGAAAGATGATGACGATGTCGCGCAAACCGATGTCGCGCAGATGGTGCATTTGTCCGATTTCGGGGCAAGTTCGATCAATATCGATTTGTATTACTTTACGACAACGACCGATTGGGTGACATGGCGCGACATCCGCAATCGTCATATCATTGCATTCAAACGCATTGTTGAAGATAACGACGCGGCGTTTGCCTTCCCGTCGCAGTCGCTTTATCTCGAAACAATGCCTGAAAAAATGGCAGATAACACCAATGATGACCGCGCTGAAACATCGCGCAAGATCGGATAACCTGCGATGACTGACACGCCAAAGCTTTCCTATTGTGCCGATTACGTGCGTCGAAATGACAAGGACCGGTTTTTGTGTTCGCTTTTCGCAAGCTCGGACAAACGGGAAAGCCTTTTCACACTGTATGCCTTTAATCAGGAAGTATCGAAAACGCGTGAAATGGTCAGCGAAACCATGCTGGGCCATATCCGGTTGCAATGGTGGCGCGACACCCTTGCCGAGATCGAGCAGGGCAAAATTCGCAAGCATGAAGTTGTAGAACCGCTTTCGGTTCTGATCCAGTCCGGACAGATTGAGCCACGCGATTTGGAAACCCTGATTGCGGCGCGTGAGTTTGATCTTGCAGACAAGGCACCGGCAAATCAGGCGGAACTGGATCACTATATTGACCAGACTTCAGGGCATCTTGCCGTTATGGCCGTCGAGCTGCTTGGTGTAAGTGATAGCGATGCAAAGCATGCTGCACGACTTACCGGGAATGCCTATGGTCTGGTCGGGATTTTACGTGCGATGGTTTTCCACGGGCGGGCAAAACGGCTTTATCTGCCCCAGGACCGGATGGAGAATCACGGTGTCGGGCAGGGTGATGTTTTTGAGTTTCGCAAAACCGATGCCATTAAGGCACTCACGCGCGAGATTGCTGAACTGGCGCAGGAACGTATCGCGGAAGCCCGCAGGCGCCGTAAAAAACTGCCATCAAAGGCATTGGCTGCTGCACTACCTTTGGTCTTGGCTGACGGCTATTTACGCAAACTGTCAAAGGCCGGTTTTGATCCGTTCAGTGCCGAATTCGGTCTCGCCCGTCCGGCAAGTTTCCGCCTGACAGTAAATGCAATGTTGCATCGTTACTGACAACAGGCTGGATATTGGCGAAATATTGTCTAAATAGATGTAATGGATAGGACATTTTCTCATGGTCCATGATAGCGTCCGATAGTGATACAGATTAACCGGCATACAGATTTAACTTAACGAGGTCGAACATGATCAATTTGCATGCGCCGAAAAAGGCTTTGGGGCTGTTGGGTGTGCTTCTGATCATGTGTCTGCTCGCGCCGCAATCCGGTCAGGCGGCCAGTATCACCCCATTTGTCGGGGATTATC
>CAMPHD010000241.1 GCA_946885765.1 uncultured Thalassospira sp. | reverse complement strand
TTATTATTATACGTGGTCCGTTTTAAGCAACGTCCACAGCCATTGATATTTTGATCGCTGCTGCATTTCGCCAGACACCAAACCAACCCGATCTTAATGACAGGAACACGGACCTTTTGTGTTCGATCTGTTAAATCATTTGGGCAATGCATGCCAAAGTTCGCCCAGCAAAACTGGCAGATGTTCCGGAATGTCTTCGGCGATCAGACCCGGGCCAAGATCGGCCCCGGAGCGGGCATGAAGCCACGCCCCCATGCAGGCCGCATCAAACATTTCCATGCCCTGTGCCATCAGTCCGCCAATAATCCCCGCAAGCACATCACCCGATCCGGCCGTTGCCAGCCACGGCGCATCAATCGCATTGATTGCTGCCCGGCCATCGGGTGCGGCAATTACCGTATCCGCCCCTTTGATCAGGACAGTTGCCCCGCTTCGCTTGGCAGCGGCACGCGCACGACTTAGCTTATCGCCTTCGATATCAGGAAACAGACGAGCAAATTCACCTTCGTGCGGCGTCAGGACCGTGGGCCCCTGAATGGCGAAAAACAACGTACTTGGTTGTTCGGCAAAGCTTGTCAGCGCATCGGCATCCAGAACCGTGCACCGACAATAATGCAGCAGCGGAATGATACGACTGCATGTTTCATCCCCGACACCAAATCCCGGCCCGATGATCAGCGCATTGTGGCGGCAATCCTTTAAAAGGTCGTCCAGACTGGCAATCGAGGCCGTCATGATGCCCGGGCTGTCAGCCGCATAGACCGGAAGCGCTGAAGGGTCAGCAACAACCGTAAGCAACCCTGCCCCGGCGCGCCGCGCCGCACGTGCTACCAGTCGCCCTGCCCCGGTCATGGATGCACCACCCACCACCAGCAGATGACCACGATGATATTTGTGTCCGTCAACGCCCGGCCAGTGTATTCCCGCCCGCCAGATACCGGGCTCATTCCGCATCAAAGACGGGCGAATATCGCGGATGGTCTGATCGGTTATACCGATATCACGCACAATTACCTGCCCGCACAAAACGCGACCGGGCAATAAATAATGCCCCGGTTTTGGACGACAGAATGTCACGGTCACATCCGCCTTGATCGATACACCGCGCACTTCACCGCCGTTACCATCAACACCACTTGGCACATCAACGGCGATAACCGGCACGCTACAGGCATTTACGGCACAAACCAGTTCGGCAAGTTCACCTTCGATTGATCGGGCGAGCCCGGCGCCAAACAGGCAATCAACAATCAGGTCAGCCCCGACCAGCAATGCGGGCGAAAGCCTCTCGACCGCACCGTCCCAACGCCCGGCATTCAATGCGGCATCGCCGGTAAGCTTTTCAGCTTCACACAGTAATCCTAACCGCACCGACCAACCGGCATGACGCAGCAGACGGGCAACAACAAATCCGTCGCCACCGTTATTGCCCGGACCACATAGCACCGCTACGGAACGCGGCGTCCAGCGCGAGACGATTTCTGCAACAACGGCCGCCCCGGCATTTTCCATCAGAACATCGCCAGTCGTTCCAGCATCGATGGTTTTGCGGTCGGCTTCGTACATCTGTTCGGCGGTCAGGATTTCGAACATTTTCACCTGTCACATTCGGTACTTTGGGGTAGTTGTCCGATCATCCGGAAATCGAACAGACACCGGTAGCTATTTGTTTTCCCGATCAGTATATTGCAAACGCAATCGCGAGTCAGAGACTAACGCGTACTTAACGATCTGCAACGAGGCTTTTCCGGCATGCATGTTGTCGTGATGGGCGCTGGAGTCATCGGGACGACGGCGGCCTGGTATCTTTTGGAAAACGGCCATCAGGTTACGGTCATCGACCGACAGCACGCCGCCGGACAGGAAACAAGCTTTGCCAATGGCGGCCAGATTTCCGCCTGCCACGCGACACCGTGGGCGAACGAACATACTCCGGCACAAATTCTGAAATGGCTTGGCCGCGAAGAAGCGCCGTTTCTGTTCCGGATGCGTTGGGACCCGCAATTGTTTTCATGGGGCCTGCGTTTCCTGCGCAACTGCACTGACAAACGGGCCCGCGAGAACCTTGAAAAGGCATTGCGCGTCGCGACATACAGCCGCGCCTGCCTGAAAGACCTGCGCAGTACTCTTGGCCTTGAATATGATCACCTTGAACAGGGTATTCTTCACGTCTGCCGCAACGAGAACGAGCTGGCAACGGTTGAAAAGGCAACACGCCAGATGCAGGAGTTCGGCCTGAACCGCCATATGGTCAGTGCCGAGGAATGCCTTGAAATCGAACCGGCATTGCGCGACAGCAATGCCAAAATCATCGGCGGCAGTTTTACGCCCGACGATGAAAGCGGCGATGCACGCAAATTTACCGAACTTCTAGCGGACCGGTGCCGTCAACGGGGTGCAGTATTCAAACTCGACACCATCATCACCGGACTGAAACAGGAACAGGGCCGCATTACCGCCGTCGTCACGGATCAGGGCGATATTTCCGGTGATCGCTATCTTATGTGTCTTGGCAGTTACAGTCCGCTTCTTTTAAAGCCGCTTGGCATCCATTTGCCAGTTTACCCATGCAAGGGATATTCGATCAGCATTGATACCACGGGATATAACGGCGCACCGCAGGTGGCCCTGATCGACGACAGTGTAAAGATGGTCTATTCGCGGCTTGGAAACCGGCTTCGGGCCGCGGGGACAGCGGAACTCGACGGCTACAATCTCAGAATGTCGGAACGACGCCAAAAGATGATTGCCGATAAGGCATTCGAATTGTTTCCAAATTCCGGTGATCGTTCGACAATCGAGTTCTGGTCGGGACTTCGTCCCGTAACCCCGGATTCTGCCCCTGTTATTAGTGATACCAAATATGATAATCTGTATCTTAATACGGGGCACGGGACATTGGGGTGGACCATGAGTTGTGGTTCTGGAAAGGCGGTTGCCGATCTGATCGACGGTCGCACACCTGACATCTCGCTTCTCGGACTGGGCATCGACCGTTTTTAAACGATTGATTACTGGATAACGATGGGACCAGGGGCCGACATGACCACAGACTCCCTTATTGACGCGGAAACCGCGCCATTGGCAGATCAGGTTGTACTGAATGCTTTGCCCTACGCCGCTGTGATTTGCGACCGTAGCGGCAAGGTTTTGCAGTGTAACGACGCCATGGCGAAATTGATCAATGTTGCACGTGACCGGATGATCGGGCGCAAGGCAGGTTTTCTGTCACCCGGACTTCTGAATGACATTGATGATGTGTTTGCATCGGGCCGAACCTGGCGCGGGGATATCGTGCTGGTCAATGCCAGCAATGACAGTCATGTCTGCGATCTGTCCATCGCACCGCTTGAATATTTCCGCGACAACGAAACACGCACCGCCGTCCTGATGACGCTTCTGGAAAATGACCGGCAGCAACAGGCAGAACGCACCTTGATGGAACAGAATCGCGACCGGTCAGATGCCAATGCATCGAAATCCGACTTCATTGCCAATATGGGGCATGAATTGCGCACCCCGCTTAACGCCATCATCGGCAATTCCGAATTGATCGCCGAAGGCGTGCTGGGCGAGCTTTCCGAAAGTTATCGCGATTGCGGACGAGACGTTCACGAGGCCGGAACCCACCTTCTGGAACTCGTGAACAATGTTCTTGATGTTTCCAAACTGTCAAACGGTTCGATGGCGCTGCAACTGGCCGAGGATGACATCGGTTCCGTGACGCAGGAAGCAGCAAAGCTTGTCCGCGACGACATCAAAAAGCGGCATCACAAACTGACTCTGAATTTGCCGGAAAAACCGCTGGTGATGCCATGCGACCGGCTGAAGCTGAAACAAATCCTGATCAATATCCTGAGCAACGCAGCCAAGTTCACTCCGGACAAGGGTCAGATTTCGCTGACATTAACGGTATTGGATCATGAAATCTGCTTTGCCGTGCAGGATAATGGTGTCGGCATGAGCCCGAATGACATTCCCCGCGCCCTTGCCCGGTTCTCGCAATTGCATCCTTCGGGGGTCAAGGAAAGTGCCGGCACAGGTCTTGGCCTACCACTGGCGAAGCTTCTGGTCGAGTTGCATGGCGGACGGCTGAGCATCGAAAGCGATCTTGGCAAAGGCACGACGGTTCGGATCACGCTGCCCCGCGTTTAGGTTTTATAGTGTAAGAACATAAAGGCCCGGCAGCATCCTGCCGGGCTTTCTGTGTTAACGGGCTGCGGATTGGTTCATCTGGTCATGACGCTGCCGGATTTCCTGCGGCCAGCGGCTTTTGATATAAGACAGCGACGCAATGATTTCCTCGTCGGTCAAAACGTCCTCGAACCCAGGCATTGCCGACTGATAGCCCTCGCCGATCATTTTTGCCGGACCGTATTTGGTCAGTGCGAACAGCACTTCATCGGGATGATGCCATGTATGGCCGGTTTCATCATGGGGCGGCGCAGGCAGCAAACCATCGTCGTTCCGTTCGCGCCAGTTTGCTTCGCCCTTGAGATCGCGGCCATGGCAGGATGCACAATTGGCATCATAGATCTTCTTGCCTGTTGCAACCAGTTGCAGATCACCGGGTTGCAATCGCACCAGCGTGCTGTCATCCGTTTTTTCGGTTCCATAAATGATCCCGGCGATTACCACGATTGTAGACACAGCACCGCCGATGGCGAAAACAGATTTCTTTTTCACCGAACTTTTTCCTTCTTTCATGCGAAACAGGCTATCCCGCCAGATCGTTGATAATGGGACAATGAGGACGGTGATCGCCTTGGCATGCGTCAACCAGATGCGCCAATGTCTTTTGCAGGCTTTGCAGTTCCGCGATCTTGCGTTCAATCTCGATCAGATGCGTTCTGGCAATCTGTTTCACATCCGCCGAAGCTCGATTGCGATCCTCGTAAAGTGACAGCAAAACCCGGCAATCTTCGACGGAAAAGCCAAGACCACGGGCACGTTGCAGAAAACGCAGTTTGTGCAGGTCATCGTCGCTGTAATCGCGATATCCGTTTTCCAGACGGCCCGGTTTTATCAGACCAATATCTTCGTAATAACGAATGGTTTTTGCCGGAAGTCCGCTATCGCGTGATGCATCGGAAATGTTCATGATTATTCTCCGCGTACTTTCCATCGGCGCAGCAACAACGAATTGCTGACAACCGAGACCGAGCTTAGCGCCATCGCAGCCCCTGCAATCGCCGGGCTGAGGATACCAAACGCCGCCAAAGGAACGCCGATTACGTTATAGGCAAACGCCCAGAACAGGTTTTGTGCGATCTTGCGTCGTGTCGCGATCGATACATCAATCGCACCGGCGACAAGTGCCGGATCGGATCGCATCAGGGTGATACCCGCCGTTTCCATCGCAACATCGGTCCCGCCACCCATGGCAATGCCGACATCGGCCGCCGCCAAGGCGGGTGCATCATTGAGGCCGTCACCGACCATCGCGACGTGGCGACCGTGTTTGCGAAGTTTTTCGACTTCGCGCGC
>CAMPHD010000240.1 GCA_946885765.1 uncultured Thalassospira sp. | reverse complement strand
CAGGGAAACCTTTGTCGATGGCTGGCTCAAAACCGGCGATGTGGGTTATGCCGATCAGGACGGATATATCTTTCTGGTTGATCGACTTAAAGACGTTATTTTATGCAGCGGTTACAATGTCTATCCGCGCGCCATTGAAGAAGCGCTTTATCTGCATGAACAGATCGCCGAGGTCACGGTTATCGGTGTCCCCGATCAGTATCGCGGCCAGGCACCCAAAGCCTTTGTGCGGCTGAAGGACAATGTCACCGATGTGACTGCCGAAGATTTACGGGCGTTCCTTGATGACAAGGTTTCGAGAATCGAAATGCCGCGCGAAATCGAGATCAGGGAAGAACTTCCAAAAACCATGGTCGGCAAATTGTCGAAGAAAGAACTGGTCGAGGAAGAGCGCCTGAAACGCGAAGGAAAAGCACAATAATTCAACACGTTAACGTCACGTCACACATAACGGAAAAAATCCAAGTGACGTTAACGTAAACTAATTGACGTAAAGATAAAAATATATACCATAAGGGCAATCAAATGACGAAAATTGACGACCGTTTTTATACCGTTCCCGAACTGGCCGAAAATCTGGGGGTTACGCCACGCACCATCCGGTTTTACGAACAAAAGGGTCTCGTAGCACCACAACGTGCTGGCACGACAAGGATCTACACCCGGCAGGACAGGGCAAGAATGCTGATCATCCTGCGGGGCAAGAGGCTGGGCTTCACGCTGAAGGAGATTGCAGATTATCTGGATCTTTACGGCGCAGACCCCACCCAGGCAGAGCAGATCAAGATGTTGCTGACCCGGGTCCGGGAACGGATAGACGCCCTGGAGGATCAACGCCAGGCACTGGACGTCACTTTGGATGAATTGCGTGACATCGAACAACAATCGATTGATGCGCTTAAAGAAAAAGGACTCGATCCGGTAGCGTAACAATTGCTTTCCGGAATCGCTGACAGCTCAGGAAGGAATACTTCGCCATGACCAATGCCGTTATTGCCGGATATGTCCGGTCGCCTTTCACCCCGGCACGTAAAGGTGCCCTTGCCAAGGTCCGTCCTGACGATCTTGCTGCACAGGTCGTCAAAGGTCTGGTGGAAAAAACCGGTATCGATCCCAACACGATTGAGGATCTGGTTCTGGGCTGTGCCTTCCCCGAAGGCGAACAGGGACTTAACGTCGCCCGCCTGATCACATTCCTGGCCGGTCTGCCGCGTTCTGTTGGCGGTGTCACGGTCAACCGTTTCTGCGGATCGTCCATGCAATCGATCCATCAGGCAGCAGGTGCCATCGCGATTGGTGCCGGTGATGCCTTCATCTGTGCCGGTATCGAAAGCATGTCGCGCGTGCCGATGATGGGCTTCAACCCGATGCCAAACCCAGCCCTCTATAAGGAAATGCCCGAGGCATATATGGGCATGGGCGATACGGCTGAAAACGTCGCAACCAAATACAGCCTTTCGCGCACCGATCAGGAAGCCTTTGCCGTAGAAAGCCACAAAAAGGCCGCCGCAGCACAGGCTGCCGGCAAATTTGTCGATGAAATCATCCCGATTGAAGGCCCGGACGGCACAATCGCCGAAGATGGCTGCATTCGCGGCGACACCACAGCCGAAGGTCTGGCCGATCTGAAACCAGCCTTCAAGGCGGATGGTGTTGTGACCGCCGGAACATCTTCGCCGCTGACCGATGGCGCATCGGCCGTTCTGGTTTGCTCCGAAGAATATGCAAAGAAACACGGCCTGACCCCGCTGGCACGGATCAAATCTGTTGCTGTCGATGGTTGCCTGCCGGAAATCATGGGAATCGGGCCGGTTGGCGCCTCGAAAAAGGCACTGGCGCGCGCCGGTATCAAGGCTTCCGACCTTAATGTCGTTGAACTGAACGAAGCATTCTCGTCGCAGGCAATGGCCAGCATTTCCGACCTTGGTCTGGACATCAAAACCGTCAATATCGACGGTGGGGCACTCGCCATCGGGCATCCGCTTGGCGCAACGGGCGCACGTATTGTTGGCAAGGCAGCCGCCCTTCTGAAACGTGAAGGCGGTAAATACGCACTTGCCTCGCAATGTATTGGCGGGGGTCAGGGGATCGCGACCATTCTGGAGGCGATGTGATGCCCAAGGTAACCAAAGACATCAAACAGGTCGCCGTTATCGGCGCCGGTGTTATGGGCGCGGGGATCGCCGCCCATATCGCCAACTCGGGCACGCCCGTTCTGTTGCTTGATATCGTTCCCGAAGGATCAAAAAACCGCAACGCGGTTGCCGAGGGTGCGGTTGCCAAGATGCTGAAAACCGATCCGGCCCCGTTCATGTCCAAACGCGTGGCAAAGCTGATCACGTGCGGCAATATCGAGGACGACCTTGATAAACTGGCCAAATGTGACTGGATCGTCGAGGCCGTCATCGAACGCCTTGATATCAAGCAGGATTTGTATCGCAAAATTGATGCCGTTCGCGCCAAGGGATCGGTTGTCTCGTCAAACACCTCGACCATTCCGCTGGCCACGCTGATCAATGGCATGGGCGACGGGTTTGCGCAGGATTTCATCATCACGCATTTCTTCAACCCGCCGCGCTATATGCGTCTACTGGAACTGGTTGGATCGGGTGCGACCCGCGATGGTGTGATCGATATGGTCGCCGATTTTGCCGACCATAAACTGGGCAAAACCTGTGTCATCTGCCATGACAAGCCGGGCTTTATCGCCAACCGCCTTGGTGTCTACTGGATTCAGGCCGCGATGGTCGAAGCCATGGATCGGGGCCTTACCGTTGAAGAAGCCGACAGCGTCATCGGTCGCCCGTTCGGCATTCCCAAAACCGGTGTCTTTGGCCTGATGGATCTGGTGGGTCTGGATTTGATGCCACATGTGCAATCGAGCATGGCAGGTGCCCTTGATAAATCCGATCCGTTCCACGCGATTTACCGCGAAAGCGATCTGGTCGGAAAACTGATCGCGGATGGCTATACCGGCCGCAAGGGCAAAGGCGGTTTTTACCGTCTGAACCGTGAAGGTGGCGAAAAGGTCAAGGAATCGGTCAATCTTCAGACCGGCAAATTCGCCAGATCGGAAAAAGCCCGCCTTGAAAGCGTCCGTTCTGCCGGTAAAGACCCGCGCAAAATGATGGAAGCAAATGACAAGGGGGGCCTTTATGGCCGTGCCGTGATGGCCAAAACCCTTGCCTATGCCGCCTTCATCGCCGAAGAAGCCGCCAATTCGATTGTCGATGTCGATGACGCGATGAAACTTGGCTATGCGTGGAAAACCGGCCCGTTCGAACTGATCGATGCCATCGGGGTCGATACCCTGATTGCCATGCTTGAAACCGATGGTATCGAGGTCCCGGCATTACTCAGAAAGGCGGCCGGGAAATCGTTTTACAAGGTCGAAGACGGCACGCTGTTCTTCCTTGGTTTTGATGGCACATACACCAAGGTCGTTCGCCCGGACGGTGTTCTTCTGCTTGAAGACATCAAACGCAAAGCTGAACCCGTCGTCGGCAACCGTGCCGCATCGCTTTGGGATATCGGCGACGGCGTTGCCTGCCTTGAATTCCATACCAAAATGAATGCGCTTGATGCCGACGTTCTTGGCATGGTCAAGACATCCATCCGGACTGTCAAAAAGCAGTTCAAGGCGATGGTGATCTATAACGAAGGCAGCAATTTCTCCGCCGGGGCCAACCTTGGTCTGGCGCTGTTTGCCGCCAATATCGCCGCATGGCCGGAAATTGAAAACCTCGTTGAAACCGGTCAGGAAACCTACAAGGCCCTTAAATATTCGCCCTTCCCGGTTGTTGGCGCACCAAGTGGCATGGCACTGGGCGGGGGCTGCGAGGTCCTTTTGCATTGTGATGCGGTGCAGGCCCACGGGGAAACCTATATCGGTCTGGTCGAACCCGGCGTTGGTCTGATCCCGGCATGGGGCGGGTGCAAGGAAATGATCCGTCACTGGTCCGAAAACCCGAAATTCCCCAAGGGCCCGATGGCACCAAGTGCCAAGGCATTTGAAATCATTTCGGTGGCAACCGTTGCCAAATCGGCAATGGAAGCTAAGGAAAACCTGTTCTTCCGCGAGGGTGATGGCATCACCATGAACCGCAACCGTCTGCTGGCCGATGCCAAGGCGCGCGCGCTTTCCATGGTCGATGGTTACGAAGCCCCCGAAGAATTCACCTATCGCCTGCCCGGCGAAAGTGCGCGGGTTGCGTTCGAAATGGCGGTTGATGGTTTCTATCGTCTGGGCAAGGCCACCGATTACGACCGTGTCGTCGCAGGGGAACTTGCCAGGGTTCTGGCCGGTGGTGACACCGATGTCACCGAAGAACTTTCCGAAGACGACATTCTGGAACTGGAGCGCGAAGGCTTCATGCGTCTGGTCCGCAACGAAGGCACCATGGCCCGGGTCGAACATATGCTCCTGACCGGCAAGCCGTTGCGAAACTAGGACGAGGAGGACAGAAAAATGGCCCAATATAAAGCACCGCTGCGCGACATGCGCTTCGTCCTGACCGAACTGTTTGACTATAACGACATCAACCAGATGCCCGGATGCGAGGATTTCACACCGGACGTCGTCGATGCCGTTCTCGAAGAAGCCGCCAAGGTCTGCGAGGAACTCCTGTTCCCGATCAACCGTTCGGGTGACGAGGAAGGCTGTCATTGGGATGATGGTGTCGTCACCACGCCCAAGGGCTTCAGGGAAGCCTATCAGACCTTTGCCGAAGGCGGATGGACGGGCATTGCCTGCGATCCCGTCTATGGCGGTCAGGGTGCCCCGAAAACGATCAATGCGCTGGTCGAAGAAATGATCTGTTCGACCAACCTGTCATTCGGGATGTATCCGGGCCTGTCTTTTGGGGCCTATGCCGCCCTTCACAGCCACGCCTCGGACGAACTGAAGGATAAATATCTTCCGAAAATGGTCGACGGCACGTGGGCTGGCACCATGTGTCTGACCGAACCGCATTGCGGTACCGATCTTGGCATCATCAAGACCAGGGCCGAACCGCGTGAAGACGGATCCTATGCCATTTCCGGCACCAAGATTTTCATCTCGGCCGGGGAACATGACCTGACGGAAAACATCATCCATCTGGTTCTGGCAAAACTGCCCGATGCGCCCAAGGGGACCAAGGGCATTTCCCTGTTCCTTGTGCCGAAATTCATGGTTGGCGACGACGGGTCCCTTGGCGATCGCAACGCGGTTAAATGCGGGTCGATCGAACACAAGATGGGGATCAAGGCATCCGCCACCTGTGTCATGAACTTTGACGGCGCAATCGGTTATCTGGTCGGTGAACCGCACCAAGGCATGCCCGCCATGTTCACCATGATGAACCAGGAACGGCTTTCGGTCGGCATTCAGGGTCTTGGACTTGGCGAAGCCGCCTATCAGGGGGCGGCTGCCTATGCCCGTGACCGCCTGCAAGGAAGGGCATTGACCGGCCCCAAAAGCCCGGACAAGCCCGCCGACTCCCTGTTGGTGCATCCCGATG
>CAMPHD010000239.1 GCA_946885765.1 uncultured Thalassospira sp. | reverse complement strand
AATATGGACAGGGCGGTGATTTTCTGTTTGGGCATTTTTCGATTGCCGATGCGATGTTTGCACCGGTCGTGACCCGCTTCAAGACTTACGGTGTGTCACTTGACCCTGTTGGCAATGCCTATATGGAAGCGACCCTTGCCCTTCCCGAGATGGTCGAGTGGTATCGTGATGCCTTGGCCGAGGAATGGGTTGTTGCCGGTGGCGAGATTTCCGACGCATAGGCAGAAGCAACCAAGCAGGAGCATGCAATGGCCGGACTGACCGGCGAGCTTCCCGAAATCGATCCGCCGGGTGATGACCCAGTGCTCGATGATCTTTTGGTCAATGTCCGGGCCTGCCGGATATGCGAAGGTGCGTTGCCGTTGGGGCCGCGCCCGGTTGTGAGGATGGCGGCAGGTGCCAAAATCCTTGTGATCGGGCAGGCACCGGGGACGAAGGTGCATGAAACCGGCTTGCCGTGGAATGACGCATCGGGGGACCGGCTGCGCGACTGGCTGCAAATGACGGTCGAGGATTTCTATGACCCGGCCAAGCTTGCAATCATGCCGATGGGATTCTGTTATCCTGGTCGGTTTGAACGTGGTGGTGATTTGCCGCCGCGCCCCGAATGTGCCCCGACATGGCATGATGAATTGTTGCGACATTTGCCTGATATCGGTCTGACACTTCTGATCGGGCAATATGCACAGGAACGTTATCTTGGCCCGCGCCGTGCAAAAAGCATGACCGAAACGGTGCATCGATTTGCCGAATATTTGCCGGACGGGTTACTGCCGATGCCTCATCCAAGCTGGCGCAATACTGGCTGGATCAAAAAGAACCCGTGGTTCGAAGCCGACCTTTTGCCGGTATTGCGCGACCGGGTGCATCGGTTGTTGGGCACAAACTGATTTTATGATCCAATAGGACAACGAAAAATTCAGGAGGTCACAATGAGCAAACTGGACAAAACCGCCATCGAAGCAGCACTTGGCAAGCTGGATGGCTGGGATCTGGCAGAAGACGGGTTATCAATCGGAAAGATTTATATGTTCGGCGATTTCAATTCGGCATTCGGTTTCATGACGCGTATCGCGATGCAGGCCGAAAAAATGGATCACCACCCGGAATGGTTCAATGTTTACAACAAGGTCGGGGTCACGCTGACAACGCATGATGCCGGTGGCGTGACGCAAAAGGACATTGATCTGGCGGCCTTTGCCGAAACGGTTGTGTCGCATTAAGCTGTGTGATGCGTCAGAAAGAAAACGCCCTGCCATTGCGGGACTAGGCAGGGCGTTTTTCGTGGCAGCGGTTCCTGTCTGGGGGCTGGCTTATTTGGGTTCCAGCCTGACCGCGCCATCGATCCGGATGGTTTCGCCGTTGATCATTTCGTTTTCGCAGATATGCAGGGCCAGTCGGCCATATTCTGCCGGATCGCCAAGGCGTTTGGGGAAGGGAATGTTTGACGCAAGCGCCTGCTGCATTTCATCGGGCAGGGCAGTGACCATCGGGGTACCAAACATACCCGGTGCAATCGATACAACACGGATGCCGTGTCGGGCGAGTTCGCGTGCTGCCGGAAGGGTCATGGCGGCAACCCCGCCCTTGGACGCCGAATACGCGGCCTGCCCGATCTGGCCTTCGTAGGCGGCGATGGATGCAGTATTGACGATAACACCACGTTCGCCGCCTTCGGTCGGTTCATTGCGACTCATGGCGGTGGCGGCAACACGCATCATATTGAATGTGCCGATCAGGTTGACATTGATCACGCGTGCAAAGACATCGAGGTCGGCCGGGCCTTCGCGTCCGACAATGCGTTCTCCTTGCAGGATACCTGCACAATTTACCAGAATGGATGGAATGCCTTGTGTTTCGATGACATCCGAAACCGCATCCTCGACACTTTTGGCGTTTGAGACGTCAACGCCGTACCCAACACCTCCCAGTTCGGCTGCTGTGGCTTTGGCCCCGGCCTCGTTCAGATCAAAGGCCGCAATCTTTGCCCCGGCGCTGGCAAGAACGCGTGCAGTGGCAGCCCCAAGACCGGACGCAGCCCCGGTGACAATGGTTATGGATCCCTTGACCTGCATAGCTTCAAATTCCCTGTATTCAGTCCGGTGAAAAATAATAGGTAATTCTATACCAAATTATTTGTTTATCGGGCAAGGTCATTTGACTCTGTTGTGTCAGGGGCCGGAATGGTGGCCTTCCGGTGTTGCGGCAACCGGATCTTGTGCAGAGATATCGGGGATGGTTGGTGTGACGGATTTGCCGATTTTCCGTTCCCGCAGGGCGACATATACCGCGGCTGCGATGATCAGTGCACCGCCCGGCAATATCCAGATATCGGGAATTTCGCCAAACAGGATCAGGGCCAGAATGGCAATGATCGGCAGGCGCAGATAGGAAAAGCCGACAAAGAAACTGTAATCAGCCAGTTGCAGGGCTTTGACATTGCAAACCTGCATGATGTTCATCATGAGTGCGGCAAGCGCCATTAGGCCCAGTACCGGCCAGCTTGGCGCTTGCCAGACAAACAGGGCAGGGATCAGGGAAACCGGCGTTGTTATCAGCATCAGATAAAACAGAAGGGCGGTTGTGCTTTCGGTCGCGACCAGCCGTTTGGTGATCAGCCCGGCACTTGCCATGCAGATGGCTGCGGCAATCGGCAGAAGACTGGCCTGTTGCATGGCAGCCGTTCCCGGCTGGATGATCAGTCCGACACCGACAAACCCGACAAAAACAGCCAGCCAGCGATGAATGCGTACAGTCTCGTGCAAAATCAGGGCCGCCAGAATGGTACCAAACAGCGGCACGGTGAAGTTCAGCGTGGTGGCCTCGGCCAATGGCAGATAAAGAACAGCCATAAACCACAGGCACATTTCGGCCGCCGAC
The DNA here is from genome assembly GCA_946885765.1 of uncultured Thalassospira sp. Next base: position 2,641 of record CAMPHD010000239.1, on the reverse strand, counting down.
AATACGCCGCGCAATCCCAGAAGCGACAGGCGTTTCGTGCGCAGTTCACCAAGGCCTCGATATATCACGACGGGGACAATCATCATCAGGCCAAACAGGAAGCGAAGGAATACCGCCTGATAGGGATGAATTTCAGCCGTGGCAAAGCGGATGGTCAAGGTGAAGCAGGCGGCAAGGATGGCCGCAGAAAGGGCATAAAAACTGGCCTGAACCGGTGCGGACTGACTTTTGAACCAGTTTTTCATGCGGACCTTGTTCCTTTGAACGGTCTGTCAGTGATTGTCGCGCGCAGGGGGCGGGTCAAGGTCACTTGCCGCGGGCGAGGGGCCGCGATTGATCCGTTTGGCTTCTTTGGCAAGTTTGGCTTCGCGCCGCGCAATGAATAGTGCCGACCCGATGATCAAACCCGCACCGGGCAACAGCCAGATTTCAGGAACCTCACCGAACATGACCAATGCGATGGCGACAACAAATGGCAGGCGCAGATAGTTGAAGCCGACAACGAAGCTGTAATCGTAGATGCGAAAAGCATTGGTATTACATATCTGGGTGATGTTGGCGATAAAGGCACCGAGTGCCATCAAACCCAATGCCTGCAGGCTTGGGGTTTGCCAGACGAAAAGGGCGGGCACCAGTGTTAGCGGCGTGGTCAGCAGCATCATGTAAAGCACGATGGTGGTGCTGTTTTCCGTTCTGGACAGGGATTTGATGGTTAGTCCGGCACTTGCCATGCAAAGAGCTGCTGCAATTGGCAGAAGGCTTGCCAGTTGCATTGTTTCGCTGCCGGGGCGGATGATGATGATGACACCGATAAAACCGGTAAGAAGGGCAACAATGCGGTATTTTCGGACTGTTTCACCCAAAAAGATTGCGGCAAGGATTGTTCCAAACAGCGGGACGGTGAAGTTCAGCGTCGTTGCTTCGGCCAGCGGCATATAGGCAAGGGCAGAAAACCAGAAACTCATGGCGCCCATCGACAGGAAGGCGCGCAACAGAAACATCGGCATGCGCTGTGTTTTTAGTTGTGCAAAACCAGATCTGAGTGCGATGGGTGCGATAAAAAGAAGCCCGAAGAAGTTGCGAAAGAAGACCGCCTGCAATGGATCGATTTCACGAGTTGCCATGCGGACAATGACGGAAAACAGAGCTGCCATAAGTGATGCGATCACGGCGAAAATCGATGCCTGAAGATAGGGCGGCAGGCTGTTGAACCATTTATGCATCAATGCGGCCTGTTTTGTTTCCTGTATTGCTTTCGGGTGTATCTTCGGGCGGATTGATGGTTTTGGCCTTGGTGACGGGGATGGCTTGTGAGTCGGCTGCCGCCGTTGTGGGCATGCGGCGGCGGCGTTTTTCATTTCGGGCCAGAACAGCTTCGCGCCGCGCAATGTATAGGGTTGATCCAATAATCAGCGATGCCCCGGCCCAAGTCCAGAAATCGACCGTTTCACCAAACATGATGAAGGCAAGTGCGGCAACAAATGGCAGGCGAAGGAAATCAAACGCCATGACATAGGACTGGTCCGCTGCCCGGTTGGCACGCACAAAAAGCTGCTGCCCGGCGGTCGCCAGAATGGCGATTGCAAGAAGGATTCCAAGTTGCTGCCATGTTGGTTGCTGCCAATAGAAAAGTGCAGGAATCAGGGAAAGGGGCGTCATGATCATGCCCATCCAGGTCACGATGGCATTGGCACTTTCACTGCGCGAAAGCATTTTGACCGTCGTCACGGCAAAAGCGGTAAACAGGGTAGCCAACAGGGCCAGAATTGCACCGGTTTCAAGAGTTTGACCAATCGGGCGCACGATGATCATTGCGCCGATAAACCCAAAGACTACGGCAGACCAACGGCGTGCCCGGACGGTTTCACGCAGGATAAGGGCTGCAAGGATGGTGGTCAGGATCGGGACCGTGAAATTGATCGCGATGACCTGTGCCGCGGGGGCGATTGCAAGTGCCGAGAACAGGCACAGCATGCCACAAAGCCCGATCACTGCCCGAATGAAATGCAGTTTAAGTTTCAGCGTGCGCAGGCCGACAAACCGGTCGCGCAGCATCCAGGGGATCATCGGGATCAGACCGAACAAATTTCGGAAAAAGGCTGCTTCAAACGGATGAACTTCGCGTGTGATGTACCGGATAAGCACCGCCATTGCCGCAAAAAGAATTGCAGCACCGGTCATCAACAGGGCGCCACGAAGCGCATCATTATCCGGAGAGACGCGAAAAAGGTGCATGATCATCAACGAATAAGACCGATTTTATAAAAAATCCAGTCTTGATCCGTGAAATAGTCCTACCATTTCTCCTGGAAGCCGTCCGAAAGTTTCGTGCGCACACAGTTTTCGTGTAAGATCGTCTGATATTGATAAAAATTCTTCAGGGGATGTTTTATGGATGCCATTGATCGCAAATTGATCGACATCTTGCAGAATGATGCGTCTTTGTCTTATTCCGCACTTGGTACGAAGGTTGGTCTTTCGGTTTCGGCGGTGAATGATCGCGTGCGTAAATTGCGCGAACAGGGCGTGATCAAGGCTTATCGCGTTGAAGTGGATGGCAATGCTATCGGCCGCGCCCTTACTGCCATGGTCTGGTTGCGCACCGATCCGGCCAAGGGAAACAAGAAGCTGGTCAAATCCT
>CAMPHD010000238.1 GCA_946885765.1 uncultured Thalassospira sp. | reverse complement strand
TACCGTGACTCCTTCGAAGAATGCATCGACCGGTCCGCGCAGATGCGCGAATTCGGCCATAGCCGCGGCATAATTCTCGGCCCGCAGAAGCGGCAAAGCCTTATGCCGGACATTGATGAGCGCCTCATAGAGCTTGCGTTCCTCGTCCTGCGTCAGAAGATCGGCGGACACATCCGCATCATAGGATTTGTCATCCTTCTTCTCTTCGATACGCAGGATATTGGACGCACGCTTGTACCCGGCCATAAGGTTGACGCCGCTTTCACCCGACACAAAATCGGCAAGCGCATCAACACGGGCCAGAAGGCGGACAAGATCGTCCTCGCCATCCAGGGCAAACACGGCAGACACCAGATCATGGCGCACGCCCTGTTCACGCAGATGGACTTTCAGGCGGTCGGCAAAGAATGCCAGAAGTTCGTCAACCGCCTCGTCACGACGAATGGAGGCCGGATATTGGGAAACGGCAAAGGCAAATGCGCGACGCAGCGGCACACGCAAACCATTTTCCAGAACCAGCCGGATGACACCCAATGCCGCACGACGCAGCGCGAACGGGTCTTTTGAACCGGTCGGCTTTTCATCGATGGTAAAGAACCCGGCAAGGGTATCGAGCTTCTCGGCCAAGGCAACAGCCACCGAAACAGGTGCGGTCGGACACATATCCGACGGACCGGCAGGTGCGTAATGCTGTGCAATGGCGTTGGCGACTTCGGGGGCTTCGCCGTCATTCTCGGCGTAGTATTTCCCCATCAGTCCCTGAAGTTCGGTAAATTCGAACACCATGTTCGACACCAGATCGGCCTTGGCGATTTCCGCCGCCCGATCGGCAAGTTTGACATCGCAGCCCGGAATGTCGGCTGAAAGTTCGCGTGCCAGTCCGCGCAGGCGCAAAACACGCTCCGCCAACGAGCCAAGCTTGGCATGGAACACGATGTTATCAAGTTTCGGCAGACGCGCTTCAAGCGTCACTTTCCGATCCTGATCCCAGAAGAATTTCGCATCATGCAGGCGCGCGCGCAAAACGCGCTCGTTCCCGGCAATGATCTGCGCGTTGGCATCCATCGTCACCATGTTTGAAATGGTGATGAAGCGCGCGGCCAGTTTGCCATTGCTGTCTTCGACGACGAAATATTTCTGATGTTCACGCATCGAGGTTTCCAGAACCTCGCGCGGGATATCCATGAACTGGTCATCGACCTTGCCCATGACCGGTACCGGCCATTCAACCAGACCGCAGACTTCCTCAAGCAGCCCGTTATCTTCCAGAAGCGTGAAACCTTCTGATGCCGCAAGCTTGCGCGCACCGTCCAGAATGACTTTTTTGCGTTCTTCGCGGTCCAGCATGACCTTGGCAAAAGCAAGTTTCGCCTTGTATTCGGTGGCATTGGCAACGCTAAAGGTTGCGGGAGCAAGGAACCGGTGGCCGCTTGTGATATTGCCAGCCGTTACCGGGCCAAAGGATGCCGGGATCACCTTGCCGTCAAACAGGCACAGAATCCGGTCAAGCTGACGCACCCAGCGGACTTTCTGATCAGCCCAGCGCATCGATTTCGGCCAGGGCAGTTTTGCCATGGCGTCTTCGATGATGTCCTTGATGACGTCCGCACTATCGCGGCCCTTCTGTTCGACAATCGCGAACAGGAAAACACCCTTGGGCGTTTCGCGCTTTTCACATTGTTCCAGCGTCACGCCATTGCCGGCAAGAAAACCGGCAATCGCCTTTTCCGGGGCATCGGCACGCGGGCCACGGCGTTCTTCGCGAAGGTCCGGCTGTTTATCGGGCAGACCATTGATGATCAGGGTCAGGCGGCGCGGTGTCACCAGTGCCTCGACCTTATCGAACGCAAGGTCGGCAGCTTTCAGCCCATCGGTGACCAGTTTGGTCAGATCCTCGGAAGCACGCGCCTGCATGCGGGCCGGAATTTCTTCCGAAAACAGTTCAAGCAGCAATTCGGCCATGACTTATGCCTCCTCTTTCAAATGCCCGCGCGAACGAAGCCACGCTTCGCAGCAGGATTTCGACATGTCGCGGACACGGCCGATATAGGCTGCACGTTCGGTGACCGAAATCACGCCGCGCGCATCGAGGAGGTTAAAGATATGGCTGGCTTTCATTGCCTGCTCATAGGCAGGCAGGGCAAGACCGCGTTCGATATTGACCGCACATTCGGCCTGCGCGTCCTTGAAATGCTGGAACAGCATATCGGTATTGGCGACTTCGAAGTTATAGGTCGACTGTTCTTTTTCATTCTGAAGGAACACATCGCCATAGCTGACGCCATTGCCGTTATAATCAAGGTCATAGACGTTTTCGACGCCCTGGATATACATCGCCAGACGTTCCAGACCATAGGTCAGCTCGACCGGAACCGGGTCGCATTCAAAACCGCCGACCTGTTGGAAATAGGTGAACTGGGTGACTTCCATCCCGTCCAGCCACACTTCCCAGCCAAGGCCCCACGCGCCCAAAGTCGGGCTTTCCCAGTCGTCTTCAACGAAACGGATATCGTGCGCCATCGGGTCAATGCCCAAATGCGCCAGCGAGCCAAGGTAAAGTTCCTGCGAATTGGCCGGTGACGGCTTCATCAGGACCTGGAACTGGTAATAGTGCTGCAAACGGTTCGGGTTTTCCCCGTAACGACCATCGGTCGGGCGACGGGACGGCTGCACATAGGCCGCATTCCAGCTTTCCGGGCCCAGCGCGCGCAACGTGGTTGCGGTGTGGAAGGTACCGGCACCGACTTCAAGGTCATAGGGCTGCAGGATGACACATCCCTGATCGGCCCAATAGCTTTGAAGTCGAAGAATGATTTCCTGGAATGAAGGGGGACGTTGCGACCCGTCGAGCGCCATTGCGCGAACTCACTATTAAGTTATCGGTAAATTTAGAGCGGCAAGCTACCGCCCCACCCCGTCGGGGTCAAGAACGCAAAAGCCCTGAGTGGGCCTGAATTTAGCGCTTTTTATGACGCTCTGCGAAATCTCATACCGCGTTGCAGCATACAACATCCGTGCAACAACCCGTTTTTCCAAGCGAAATCACAGCCTGTTGGGCGAAAGTCGAAGACATCAGCAGGGGAAAATATGCAGTCCGCGCAACTCAGCTTTCGCAAACATGCGCGCTGCCTTCGGCATGATAAACACCGCATTTCGGGCATTTTTCAAGATCATGCGCCACAGCTTCCTGTTTCTGCTGTTTGGCTTTCTTGTCATGCGCCGTCTTCTTTGGCTGTTCCTGCCCGGAAACCTGATTCTTGCGGGTAAATAGCTTAAAGCCCTGCCATACCACCACGACGATCAGTGCGGTAAAAAGGATTTTCGATAAACTCAGCATGGCATTTCCCAAAGCATCAAGGTTTGTTTCTGCGCGACAAAGAACCGGCAACGCACTTTACAGTGCCCTTATATTAAACCAAGCCCGATTTAGAAACCGGGCAATGCAGATGGTGCGCGCAAAAGCGCATCACATTCCGGCAGATAAACCCCGGCCTCGTCATGCAGAACAATCCCGCGTCGCAGGGTTACCGGCGATGAAACGCCCTTCCGCGCCGAAACAATCACGCGTAATGGCGCATCGGCACTGGCCTTGCTCCAGATCGGGTAAATCGTCATATCGCCCGCCCGGCCATGCAAAAGCCCGATGATCCGGTCGAGATGATCCGCCCGATGCACGATGGAAATGCGCCCCTTCTGGCGGACCATTCGAAGGCAGAAATTGATCCAGCCCCTAAGATCAGCGGTGCCTTCCTGATGCGCCCTCGCCCGGCTTTCATTTGCAGGGCGCGTGCCCCCGGCATAATAGGGCGGGTTTGAAATCACCTGATCAAAACTTTCGGCCACCAGCGGCAGTGACCGGTCATTGATATCGCCATGAACCGGCGTTACCCGGCCAACCAGATCATTTTCGACAATGTTGCGGCAAAACAGGGCATAGAGATCGTCCTGAAGCTCGACCCCTGTCACATCAGCATCCGGCAGACGGCGCGCCACGCATAGCCCGGCCGATCCGACAGCCGCCCCGACATCAAGTATTTTCTGATCCCGTCTGGAATTGATCGAAACGGACGCGGCCAGCAAAACCGCATCCACCGCCGCCCGATACCCATCCACGGGCTGCTTTAACGTCACCGAGCCGCCCAGCAGAAAATCATGGCTGATGCGTTCTTCCGCAAAATCGGGAACATGAAATGCGCTATCGGGTCGGGTCATAAATCTCGTAATTCCTGCAACCTTGCCAATCCTACAACCTTGCTGGTCCCGGACAGGTTTTCAGTCCTGGACTTCCTCGGCATCGGCATCGGGATCATGTCGTGCGTTATGCGCATCAAGTTCACGTCTGGCAATATCAAGGATGTATTTGGCCCGGCTTTCTTCCTGGGGATCAACCATCAAACGCCTTGGAAGGGCGCCGATGGATCCTTCGAGAATGCTGGCATGGTAATCAAAAATATGGCTGGCGATGCCTTCGTCGGCGAGAACCGATTGCGCCCAGCTGAGCTCGATCGGGTCGTTGCTGCGAAATAGCTCGATCATACGATTTATGCGCCCCGGTTGGTTATTGTGTGATTATGCTATCCATATATATGTGTCCGACCGCACATATTCGGGTAAAACTGTCACCAAGGTGGCTATTGTTGCTTGGCTGGCAACCATTTGTCCACTTGACCGTCACCACCCGGCATCTCTATGTTGAGGCCGCCCACTGAAATCAGCGTTACCCGTCCCGGTGGGCGGGGTCAATACGCGAGAAATTGTTTCGGATTACAGCGTGACCAATATCGCAACGCAGCAGACGACCGAACCCAGCCTTGACTCCCTGATACGCCTTGTCGATGCCGACATGAAGCGCGTCAATCAGGTCATCATCGACAACATGCACAGCGAAGTTGCGCTGATCCCGCAGCTGGCAAGCCACCTTGTCGCTGCAGGTGGCAAGCGCATGCGCCCGATGCTGACCTTGGCATCCGCCCAGCTTTGCGGCTATCAGGGCGGGACATCGGCGGTTGATCTTGCGGCCTGTGTCGAGTTTATCCACACCGCAACGCTTCTGCATGATGATGTTGTTGATGAAAGCCTGCTGCGCCGTGGCCAGGCATCGGCCAATGCCCTGTTTGGCAACGAAGCCAGTGTTCTGGTCGGGGATTTCCTGTTTGCGCGGGCCTTTGTCGTGATGGTCAAAAACGGCTCGCTCAAGGTTCTTGATATCCTGGCAAAGGCGTCCGCCGTCATTGCCGAGGGCGAGGTTTTGCAGCTTTCGACCGCCAATGACATGGCGACCAGCGAAGAAGCCTATCTTGAAGTCATCACCGCCAAAACCGCCGCCCTGTTTGGTGCAGCGTCCCAGATCGGTGCAGTGATTGCCAATCGTTCGGCCGAGGATGAAGAAGCCCTTCGTCTTTATGGCATCTATCTTGGCACGGCTTTCCAGCTGATCGACGATGTACTGGATTATTCCGCCCATCAGGCGACGCTGGGTAATACCGTTGGCGATGATTTCCGTGATGGCAAGGTGACGCTGCCGGTGATCATTTCC
>CAMPHD010000237.1 GCA_946885765.1 uncultured Thalassospira sp. | reverse complement strand
ATATGAAACCGCTCGGGCGCTTTGACATGCGTACCGGACAGAACTTCAACCGTCACTATCCCGATTTGTGTAAGGAACTGATTGCGGCTGTTGATGGTAAACTTGGTCAGGATCCGGATGACAATGTTGAATCTGTCCGTGTCGAACTTCGTCGCCTGATCAAGGAACACCGCAGCAATGCAGGGCCTTTGACCGATCTTGAGGATTTGCGTTTGACGCTGGCTGAACTGGCAATTGATGCGGACTATGTTCTTGACCTGCATTGCGACTGGGAAGCCGCCATGCATCTTTATACCAGCGATTCCAGTTGGCCGGACGCGGCAGACCTTTCTGCTCAAATCGGTGCGGAAGCCTGCCTGATTGCCGAGGAAAGCGGTGCGAACCCGTTCGACGAGGCTTTCAGCCGCCCGTGGGTAGAACTGCGTCGTGTCTATGGCGACAAGTTTCCGATCCCGATGGCAACGCTTTCAACCACAATCGAATTGCGCGGTGAACAAGACGTTTATGATCACCTTGCCAGCCAGGATGCAAAGAACCTATTTGCATTCCTGCAACGTCGTGGCGTTATCGCAGGTGATCCCGGCCCCCTGCCTGAAGCAAAATGCACGGCCACACCGCTTGCCGGTGTTGATCGCGTAACCGCAACCCATGGCGGGATGATCGTGTTTTCCGTTGATGCCGGAGTACACGTAAAGGCTGGTCAGGAACTGGGGTATGTTCTTGATTGCGAAACCGGTGACAAAACGCCGTTTTCCAGCCGCACGGATGGTTTCATGTATGCCCGCGTTGGGGGACGCCTTGTGGTGCCAGGTGGTTTGCTGTGCTCGGTCGCCGGGGCAGACGTTCTGCCGGGGCGTGAAGGACTTCTGTTGACCGCCCGTTGACCTTCTTTACAGGACGCGATAGCAAGAGTTCGGTATAATTCATGCCGATTTCAACACTTCGCGTCCTGCGCGTTTTAAGGATACCGACATGTTCGACCCGAATTCTGTTTCAGAAGTCATTACAGCTGCCAAAGCTGCGGCAAAAAGCGATGCGGACACCGCGCGCCTGGCCATTTCCGTTCTTGATCTGACCAGCCTGAATGATGATGACACGGTCGAAAAGATCGAAGCACTGTGTGATCGTGCACAAAGCCCGGCAGGTAATACAGCCGCCGTTTGCGTTTACGCACCCTTCGTCGAGACCGCATGGCGGGCGCTGGGCCAAAGTGGCGTTAAAACGGCTACCGTGGTCAATTTCCCGGCTGGTGGCACCAATGCGCAGCGTGTGGGCGACGAAACAGCCGACGCCGTTGCCAAGGGTGCGGACGAGGTTGATCTGGTTTTGCCTTACAAGGCTTTTCTGGCCGGGGACATCCAGACCGTCATTAATGTTATTGAAGCAACCCGCACGGCTTGCGGTCCGATGACCACGATGAAGGTCATCCTTGAAAGTGGCGAGTTTGAAGATCTTTCCAAGGTCTATGACGCAGCCCGCCTTGCGATCAAACATGGTGCGAATTTCGTCAAAACCTCGACCGGAAAGGTACCGGTAGGCGCAACGCCGGAGGCCGCGGTGGCAATGATCACAGCCATTCGCGATGCCCGTGAGGAAGATGGCCTTGCATGTGGCTTCAAGGCATCCGGCGGTGTCAAAACGGCTGATGATGCTGCACTGTTTCTTGCGATTGCTGATGAAATCATGGGTGAAGGCTGGGCGGAGCCGAGCACGTTCCGTTTCGGTGCCAGCGGCGTCCTCACGGCCTTGCTGGAAACTTGCGGTATTGATCAGTCATCGGCACCCAAGACGACTGGCAACTACTGAGAATAATGACTATCTGCCAATCAACCCAAATGGCAGACACAGCTGAAGGAATACGGAATGGCCCGCGCCATCATCATTGTTGCAGACAGTTTCGGTATCGGCGCAACCCCGGATGCAGCCAAGTTTGGTGATCAGGGATCCGACACCTTGGGTCACATTGCAGAAAACTGCGCCAATGGTCTGGCAGACAATGATATTCGCAAGGGAAAACTGAACATTCCGAACATGACGGCATTGGGTCTTGGCGAAGCTGCCATGGATGCAACCGGTCGCGTTCCACCGGGACTTGAACATGGCGGCGCCATGATTGGTGCCTATGGCCATGCCAAGGAACTGTCGCGCGGCAAGGACACCCCAAGTGGTCATTGGGAAATTGCAGGTGTGCCCGTTGATTTTGACTGGGGTTATTTCCCGCTTGAAGTTCCAACCTTTCCCAAAGAACTGACCGATGCCCTGATCAAACAGGCAAATTTGCTTGGTATTCTGGGAAATTGCCACGCATCTGGTACCACAATCATTGCCGAACTGGGTGAAGAGCACATCAAAACTGGCATGCCTATTTGCTATACCTCAGCAGACAGCGTGTTTCAGATTGCCGCCCATGAAGAGCATTTCGGTCTGGATCGCCTGTATGAGGTCTGCGAGATCACCTTTAAATTGGTTGCACCTTACAATATTGGCCGCGTCATCGCACGCCCGTTTGTCGGTAGTAGCTCCGCTGATTTCAAGCGAACGGCAAATCGTCGCGATATTGCGATCCCGCCACATAGACCAACCCTGCTCGACAAGTTTAGCGAGGCTGGCGGTACAGTTATATCGGTTGGTAAAATTGCCGATATCTATGCGCAGCGTGGGATTTCAAAAAAGGTCAAGGCATCGGGCAATATGGCCCTTTTCGATGCCATGATGACTGAAATTGATCAGGCCCCTGATAACAGCATCGTTTTCACCAATCTGGTCGATTTCGATATGGAATTCGGGCATCGTCGCGATGTGCCGGGCTATGCCAACGCGCTTGAAGAATTTGATGCCCGTATTCCCGAACTGCGTGCAGTACTGAAACCCGGCGATCTGGTCATCGTTACTGCCGATCACGGTTGTGATCCGACGTGGCGCGGTAATGACCACACACGTGAATTCGTGCCGATTATGGCGTTCGGCCCTGCTATTAACCCCGGCCCGATTGGCATGCGCGACAGTTTTGCCGATATTGGCCAAACGGTTGCAGACCATCTTGGTATTGCTCCGCTTGCGGCGGGTACTTCGTTCCTGAATGGATAAAACATGAACTGGCAACCCGGACATAACGAAACACCGATGGCACCGATCCGTATCGAGGCGATCATCGATACCGTGTGTCCGTGGTGCTACATCGGTAAGAAACGCTTGGAAAGGGCGCTTGTCCGGGAAAAACTGAACCATATCCCGATTATCTGGCGTCCATTTCTGTTAAACCCTGATATGCCAACGGGCGGAATAGACCGGAAATTATACCTGTCAGCCAAGTTTGGCGGGACTGAAAGTGCAACCCGTGTTTACAAGGCTATAGAGGCTGCGGGTGCTGCTGTCGGGATCGATTTCAATTTCGATGCCATTCGCCTAACACCGGACTCAACAGATTCCCATCGTCTGATCTACAAGGTCTGCGCCGAACGCCCTGCTGTCGGGAATGATCTGGTTGAAGACCTGTTTACGGCTTACTTCCTTGATGGTCGAGACATAGGTGATCTTGATGTTCTGGTTGAGATCGCCGTCACCCATGGCGAGGACAGAAACGAAATCCTTGATTACCTTGGCGGTGACATGGATCGCGAGTTCGTATCGCAGGAAAACCGGGTTGCCCATCAAATGGGGGTAACCGGTGTGCCCTGTTTCCTGTTTAATGGCCGCCATGCTCTTTCGGGTGCGCAGGAACCCGATATCCTGCAACGCATGATCCGTCTGGCGCGTCAGGAAGAAACACCCGTCTGACATGTATCCCGTCTGGGAAGAAAAAAGGCAGGCCCTGAAATGGTACCTGCCTTTTTGTTATGCCTTTGCGGCGATGTCGGCCAAGCGACGCATCAGGCGCTTTAAACCTTCGAGGCGGTCTGTCGGGCCATCCCAGCCCGCGGCATAGACAATCTTGTGGTCCGGGCGCAAACGGGCCACACCAACCTGTTGCTGGATAAAACCAACCAGACCAGCCGGGTTCGGGAATTCGTTGTTCCGAAGCGTGATAAGTGCGCCTTTGGGGCCGGCATCGAGTTTCTCAACATTGGATGTACGGCACCATTGTTTGATCGTGACCACGTCCAGAAGGTTTTCGACCTCCTTTGGCAGCTTGCCAAACCGGTCAATCATCTCGGCGGCAAATTGATCGACTTCCTCGCGGGAACGCAGTTCCGAAATCCGTCGATACAGGCCAAGTCGCACGCCAAGGTCTGGCACGTAGCGATCCGGTATCAGCACCGGCATTCCGACATTGATCTGCGGAACGAAGGATGTCGCATCGTCGGCCTCGATTTCGCCCTTGGCCTCGGCAACGGCTTCTTCGATCATCTGCTGATAAAGTTCGATCCCGACTTCCTTGATATGGCCGGATTGTTCCTCGCCAAGCAGGTTGCCTGCACCGCGAATATCAAGATCATGGCTGGCAAGGTTGAAACCGGCACCAAGACTGTCAAGCGTTTGCATGACCTCAAGACGCTTTAACGCTGTTGCCGTCAGTTTCTTGCCATTTGGTAGTGTCAGATAGGCATAGGCCCGCTGCTTTGATCGACCGATACGCCCGCGCAACTGATAAAGCTGCGCCAAACCAAACATGTCGGCGCGGTGGATGATCATGGTATTGGCGTTTGGTACATCAATGCCCGACTCAATAATATTGGTTGCCAGCAGAAGATCAAACTTGCGGTCGGTGAAATCGGTCATCACCTGCTCAAGGTCACGGGCCCCCATCTGACCATGTGCCACGTCAAACTTGATTTCAGGCACCAGTGTTTCAAGTTCCTTGGCAACCCGTCCAAGCTCATTGACCCGCGGACAGACATAAAAGATTTGTCCGCCACGATGACGTTCACGCAAGATCGCTTCGCGTACAACAACCGGGTCATAAGGCGTGATATAGGTTCGAACGGCAAGACGATCAATCGGCGGCGTTGCAATAATCGAAAGTTCTTTTACCCCGGTCAGGGCAAGCTGCAAGGTCCGCGGGATCGGCGTCGCGGTTAGTGTCAGAACATGAACATCTGTTTTAAGCTCTTTCAGGCGTTCCTTGTGTTTGACGCCGAAATGCTGCTCTTCATCGATGATCAGAAGCCCAAGGTCCTTGAACTTTACTCCATTGCCCAACAGCGCGTGCGTGCCACATACGATGTCGACATGCCCGCTTTCAAGGTTGTCCTTGACCAGTTTGGCGGTCTTGCCGGTTACCAGACGCGATAGTTGCTCTACCCGCACCGGAAGTCCGTCAAAGCGCTGCCTGAATGTCAGGTAATGCTGACGGCACAGCAATGTGGTTGGGGCGACAATCGCAACCTGTTTGCCCGACATAACCGCGGCAAAGGCCGCGCGCAATGCAACCTCTGTCTTGCCAAAGCCGACATCACCGCAAACAAGCCTGTCCATAGGTTTCCCCGCGGCCAGATCGTCAAGCGTATCGCGAATGGCACGCGCCTGATCCTCAGTTTCGGCAAACGGGAAGCTTGCACAGAACTCGTCATAACTGCCTTCGGGGGCAGTTAACGCCGCCCCTTTGCGCAGATGGAACGTCCAGGTAAGACCGTCGGGCGCGACC
>CAMPHD010000236.1 GCA_946885765.1 uncultured Thalassospira sp. | reverse complement strand
GTTACACACGTCCCGCTTTCGGGACACGAGCAAACGCAAACAAAAATAACAGGAGCCCCCATGCCTATCAGTCGTATCGCAGGCATCGTCATCTGTATCATCGGCATCGCTCTTTTGATTGTTGGCTTTAACGCGTCTGAAAGTGCGGCCGATCAGTTGTCCGAAACCTTCCTTGGCCGCTATACCGACGAAACCGTCTGGTATCTGATTGGTGGTGCTGCGGCTGCCATTGGTGGCTTTGTCATGATGATGTTTGGCGCCAAGGCTCGCTGATCATCCCGATCCGGGTGTTGCCATTGTTTCCCCAAACTGCCCTTTCGCAGACAATGGCAACACACTGTTGACGAACGGTGACTGGTCAGGTGGCCCAAACAGGCACATATTCGCAATTCATGTTTTGTGAATGTCGAGGTGCCCCACCATGACCAGTCCCGTTGCCGCCTCTGTTTCTGCCGCCCCGCAGGGCAATCTCGCGCCGATTTTCATCTCGCACGGATCGCCGATGCTGGTCGCACGTCAAAGCACCCCGGCCTTTGATTTCTTTGCCCGCGATCTTGGTGATCTGTTCGACGGCGCGCGTGCCATCCTGATCGTCTCGGCCCATTGGCAGACCGCCACGCCGACCATCTCGACCGCGGCCCGCCCGGACACCATCCACGATTTTTACGGCTTCCCCAAACCGCTTTATGACCTGCATTACGATGTTGCGGGCGATCCCGCACTGGCATCCGAAATCGCCGGTCTGATCGGGGCTGCCACCGATGATAAACGCGGCCTTGATCACGGCGCATGGATGCCGTTGATCATTGCGCGCCCCGGCGGCGATATCCCGGTGTTTCAGCTCTCCATGCTGGGCCATGGCAGCCCGGCGGATCATTATGAACTGGGTAAAAAGCTGCGCGCCCTGCGCGATCTTGGCGTTCTGGTGGTTGGCAGCGGGGCGATGACCCATAATCTGCGCGCCCTTGACCGTAACGAGGGCCCGATTGATCCCTGGGCAAAGGAATTTACCAACTGGATGCTTGGCAAACTGGGCAGTCACGATATCGATGCCCTGCTCGATTACCGCGCACAGGCACCGCACGCCGTCATGGCCCACCCCGAAGACGATCACCTGATGCCGTTTTATGTTGCCCTTGGGGCCGCGGGTGATGATTTCGTGCCCGAAACCCTGCATGACAGTTTTGAGTTCGGCAACCTTGCCATGACCGCACTTCGCTTTGATGATCCCCAAAGCATTCATCAAGCGGCCTGAACGAACATATTCAGACCAGAACAAGAAGGCCGGGAGACATCATCTCCCGGCCTTTTGTCTAAAACATCAGGCGAATGCCCGTGACGATATAGGTTGCCTCATAATCCTCGCCGTCATGTTTGGCAAAATCGGCGGTATCCCCGAACTTTCGTTCATAGGCCACACCGACATAGGGCACGATGGCGCGATCAATCAGGTCATAGCTCAGCCGCAAGCCGACCTCGGCGCTGGAAATCCCCTTGCCGATCTCGATCTCCCGATCTTCCGAGAAGGCCGCATTGATCTCGAACGATGGTGTGAGGATCAAACGGTTGGTCAGAAGCCCTTCATATTCGACATCAAGCCTTGCTGAACCATCACCCGTCTCGCTGACAAACAGATCGGCATCGACTTCAAACCATTGCGGGGCAAGTCCGACAATACCGACCGTTCCATACCAGCGATCCGCACCATCAGGGGTATCAACACGCACGCCCCCCTTGGCATCGAAAAAGTCGCTGATCGGTGTTTGCAGCACAAAACGGTTTTCAAGCTTCTCGTAATTGTCGGCATCAAGGTCACGTTCGCCCTCCCCCTGCCAGCGCAGTTTGAGTTCGTCCGTGCCGACAAAGGCATCCGCATCCCAGACAAGGCGATTTTCGCTTTCGTCACTGACACGGTATTCAAACTGTTCGGCCTGAAACCCGTAATAAATCCGGGGCTCCATCGCCATACCGACACTCGCGAACGGGCCGAGTGCCAATACGGCACCCCCGCCGATCATCATCAGATCACGTTTTTTCATGATGGATCAATTCCCGTTGCCAAGCTGTGTGACTGTCGGGCCGCCTTCAACCACGACCTTGCGAAACATGCCGGTTGCCATATGGAAACTCAGATGACAATGAAATGCCCATTCGCCCGGTTCATCGACCTCGGTTTCGGAATAGACCGTGGTGCCCGGATTGATGCTGATCGTATGTTTGACCGGATTCCATTTACCCTGCCCGGTATCAAGGATCGACCACATGCCATGAAGATGCATCGGATGGGTCATCATGGTTTCATTGACGAATTTGAACCGGACCCGTTCCCCATATTTCAGGCGGATCGGCTCGGCATCCTCGTATTTCACGCCATTGATCGACCAGCTATAGCGTTCCATATTCCCGGTCAGGCGAAGCTCGATCTCGCGGGTGGCCGGACGTTCGGCATAAAGCGGCTTTTGTGCTTTAAGATCGGCATAGGAAAGGAACTTTCCGCCATTGGCTGCCGCCGGAACAAGACCACTGCCCGCCGCATAGAACGGATCGGCCTTCTCACCCATATCCATATTGGAATGATCCATACCCGCCATGTTTGAGTGGTCCATTCCGGGCATAGTTTCCTGCGATCCGCTATCAGTGGAAGCAGCACCGTGATCCATACCGGCCATATCGCCATGGCCCATATCCCCATGTGCCATGCCCATATCGGCCATGGTCAGCATCGGTGATTCAGTTCGCAATTCCGGCATCTCGGCCCGCATTCCGGCGCGCGGGGCCAGGGTGGCAAAGGCATAGCCCGACCGTCCCATGGATTCCGCCAAAATCGGATAGGCCCTGTCATCCTTTGGCTGGACAATCACGTCATAGGTTTCGGCAACCGATATGCGGAACTCATCAACCTTGACGGGCTGCACATTGTTGCCATCGGCCTGCACGACGGTCATTTCAAGTCCCGGTATCCGCACATCGAAATAGGTCATCGCCGATGCATTGATGAAACGAAGCCGTACCCGTTCTTCGGGATTGAACAATCCGGTCCAGTTCTGATCGGGTGACATGCCATTGATCAGGCCGACAAAGCCCTGAACATCCTCGATGTCGGTCCGCATCATCCGCATGGAACCCCAGTCACCACGTTCCGAAAGCGTTGCACCCAACCCGTTCTTGCCAACATCATCGATAAAATCGCCAAGGGTCCGCTGTTTGCGGTTGTAATAGTCCGGCATCATTTTCAGGTTGCGCAGAATGCGGTCGCCCGAATGGGGATGCTTGTCTTTCAGAACCACGACATATTCGCGGTCGAATTTGAACGGCTCACGCTTTTCCGGCTCGATAATGATCGAACCATAGGCCCCGTCCGGCTCCTGAAAACCGGAATGGCTGTGGAACCAGTAAGTCCCGCTTTGTTTGACCGGAATGCGATAGGTGAATGTTTCACCCGGTTCGATCCCCGGAAAACTGATGCCCGGCACCCCGTCCATCTGATAGGGCAGGATCAGGCCATGCCAATGGATCGAAGTGGCCTCTTTCAGATTGTTGGTGACTTTGATCACCGCTTCCTCGCCTTCCCTGAAGCGCAAGGTCGGTCCGGGGGATGCCCCGTTATAGCCAATACCCGTTGTCTTGGTATCGCCTGTATCGATGGTGACATAATCGACCGTCAGGTCATAGGTCGCCGCCTGGCTTCCCGTCGACAGGGCAGCCATCGCCAGCGCCCCGGCAACGACGCCTTTGATATAGTTGATTTTCATTTTATGGATTCCCAAAAACTTGCGGAAACGCCAGAGGCCTCAGGGACGGCAAGGCACGGCCCCGCCTCTGGCACCTCGAACCGATCGGCTTAGGATTTCAGACGGACTTTGCCCATCATGCCGCTTTCATAGTGGCCGGGCACATTGCAGGCGAATTCAAGCTCTGCATCCGCCGGGAAGGTCCAGATGATCTCGGCTGTTTTTCCGGGTTCAAGAAGGACGCTGTTGGGATCGTCATGTTCCATGGTCATGCCGTTGCCCATATCCATCTTCATTTTGTCCATATGGATCTTGTCCACATCAAGCGCGCCATGCTCCATCATCATCATCATTTCTTTCTGATGGCTGGCATGCATGGCGGCCGTGCCGATATTGAACTCGTGAACAAACTCACCCTTGTTTTCGATCTGGAACAGGATGGTTTCACCGGCGCTGACCTCGATGGTCTCCGCATCAAAGAAATTGTCTTCCATGACGATCTTGATGGTACGGGTGACGTCGGCGGCTTTGCCCGGCGCGCCGATTTCGGCGGCAACCGAACCATGGCCCTGACCGTGGCCCGGGCTCGCAAATGCGGCCAAAGGTGCCGTCATCAGCGCACCGATAACAGAGGTCGAAAGGGCAAGACGGGTAAGAAAATTCGATTTGACGTTGGGCATATCATGCTCCTGAAAATAATCGTCAGAATGATTGCCGTCGCCGCACAAACACGTATGCGAACTGCACCGATACCCGAAACGGGCGAACAGACGACGGCATTTAAGACAAAGACGGGATTATTTTCAGGCGCGCGGCGGCTTGTAGCTGCCATCGGCCTCAATTGAAACGAACGAACGATCCGTGATCCAGAATGCAGCTTGTGAAACCACAAATGCGACCGATGCCAGATCTATCGGTTCTTCAATAAACGGCCCGCAGACCGTCATACCGCAAATATCGGCATGGGATGATCGCGGATCGTGGGAAACCGGTTTGGCCATCTTGTCCATATCGCTAACCATGCCATGATGGCTATCGCCACCGTGGCCGGAATGCGCCTGCACGTTCCCGCTGACCGACAACAAAACTGTCAGGCTCATCAGGATCACAAGTGTGCAGGAAATGAAACGCAACATGGCTTCCGGTCAAAAGTTAACGCTCAAATCGTTATTCCCGGAGGCCAATAACGTCAAGTGGCAATATTGTGGCATGCAGCCTATCCTTATGTTTCAAAAGATTAGGCGCCCTTGTTATTGTTCACTCTGGTGATTACGATCATTTTCAGACGTCAACCTCACAAGACGGAAAGCCCCATGCTGTCGCAGGATCAAACCACGCTTGAAATCAGCACCACCGGACAGGGCCTTGTTGAAATCACCGATCAGGTCCAGTCATGGACCCTTCAAACCGGCATCAAAACCGGTCAGATCACAATGCCGCCACACATCCGCCAGCCTGACGATACAGGAAAACGCCGATCCCGATGTGGTTCTGGATCTTGAAACCTTCTTTGCAAGACTGGTCGAGGAAAACCCGAGCCTCTATCGCCACACCGCCGAAGGCCCCGACGATATGCCCGCCCACATCCGGGCTGCGCTGACCGATGTGTCGCTGACCATCCCGGTCACAAACGGTCGGGCGGTTCTGGGCACATGGCAGGGCATCTATCTGTTTGAACACCGTCACGCCCCGCACCGCCGCCAGATCACCCTGCATCTGCTCGGGGAATAATTTGGGAATAAGCCCGGCTTGCCGCCTTACGCCGCCATTTCCGGCCGACGCATCCAGATGCCGCGCACCTGGACCTCAAGCATCTCGCGAAGGGTTGCGCACATATCCTCGCAATCGAAATTCTGCGC
>CAMPHD010000235.1 GCA_946885765.1 uncultured Thalassospira sp. | reverse complement strand
TACAACTCGATTGGTTACGCCGCGGCCTAAGCCAACCGGGCGGAAAGCTGCCGCTTTTCGATACCAATGGCAAACAGATTAATGAAAAAACGGTCAAAAGCTGCATTGATCACGGATGGGCTGCACCGTGGTTTGACAACCCGATTAAACCGGACTGGCTGATCTGCAAACTGACGGATGAAGGCAGACGCGTTGTCAGTACGACAAATGACAATTAACCCGGACTGCCAGATAGGCAATTGTTTTAGATATCGCGAAGTTTAAATGGTCGGAGCGAGAGGATTCGAACCTCCGACCCCCTGCACCCCATGCAGGTGCGCTACCAGGCTGCGCCACGCTCCGACCGTAAGAATGCGCCGTTTGGCGCGGCTCGATAAATAGCCGCGCAAGCCCAAAGACGCAAATGGTTTTTACGGATTTTTTTCACCCTGCTGAAGGGCCAACCTGAGGATGCCTTGCAGCTCTTCCAGTTCATCCAAAAGGTTTGTCAGCACAGACTTATCTGCGATGCCCCCGACCTTTGTTGCCGCAGCAGCATTTGGCATTTCAACTGATGATAAATCTGTCGTTTCAGCAAGTGATGCAACCGCGACCTCGGAGGGTAATTTGCCTTTGTGCTGATCCAGCAGTTTTTGCACGCCCTTGATCGTATATCCCTGATCATGGAGCAGCGAACGAATGTCAGCCAGCAACACCAAATCTTCCGGGCGATAATAACGTCGCCCGCCAGCACGCTTCATCGGTTTGATCTGGGGAAACTTGGATTCCCAAAACCGCAGGACATGCTGTTGCAGGCCCAGTTCTTTTGCTGCCTCGCTGATTGTGCGAAACGCAGAGTCAGACTTTGCTGTACGACGGTTATCCGCCACAGCCCCCAAGTTATTTTTCATGAGTTCGGTTCTTAAGCGTTAATACGTGCTTTCAGCACCTGCGATGGCCGGAACACAAGCACCTTGCGTGGCAGGATCGGCACTTCTTCACCCGTCTTTGGGTTGCGACCAATACGCTGCCCTTTCTGGCGGACCGAAAAACTGCCAAACGAAGAAATCTTGACGACTTCATCCTTGATCAGTGCAGAAGAAATTTCGTCGAGTACCGTTTCCAGCAACTGGGCGGACTCGTTACGCGACAAACCGACTTCCTGATAAACGGCTTCGGCAAGATCCGCGCGGGTAATCGTAGCTTCCGACATAACAGGCCGCCTCCTTAAAACGGGACTTTATACACAAGGCTATATCTGGTGGTGAAATCACTCAATATCAACAGGATACATCGCTTTAAGGCAGAATGTTGTGTTTTTTAAGCAAATGCTTTGTTTTTATCAGATGCTGCGCAAAAAATTTCACTCACCAGCGAACAAGTGCAGCCCCCCAGGTGAACCCGCCACCCATTGCTTCCAGAATTACAATATCGCCCCGCTTGATCCGGCCATCATGAACGGCCTCCGCAAGTGCCAGCGGAATCGACGCTGCGGATGTGTTTGCGTGACGATCAACTGTGATCACCACCTTATCTTCGGAAATACCGAACTTTCTGGCTGTACTGTCAAGGATGCGACGGTTTGCCTGATGAGGCACCAGCCAGTTGATATCCGAGGCTTCCAGTCCGGTATCGGCAAGAACCTCGCGAATAACACCCGCAAGGTTCGTCACCGCATGGCGAAAGACTTCCTTGCCTTCCATCTGAAGATAACCAACGGTCTGAGTTGAGGAAGGACCACCATCAACATACAGAAGTTCGTATTTACTGCCATCCGAATGCAGGCGGCTTGCAAGTATCCCCTGATCCTCGACCGTGTCCTGCCCTTCAACGGCCTGAACGACAACCGCACCTGCACCATCGCCAAACAGGACGCATGTACGGCGATCTTCCCAATCCAGAATGCGCGAGAACGTTTCAGCGCCGATGACGAGAACCGTTTTTGCCTGTCCGTTGCGGATATACATGTCTGCGGTGGTAAGGGCATAGATAAAGCCCGAACAAACCGCCTGAACGTCGAAGGCAAACCCGACAACCCCCAAACGGTGCTGAACCTTTGTAGCGGTTGCCGGAAATGTATTGTCGGGTGTTGCTGTCGCGACAATGATCATGTCGATATCGGCGGCCGTTACCCCGGCATGTTCCATTGCACGCGTTGCGGAGGCAACCGCAAGGTCACTGGTCGTTTCCCCTTCGGCGGCGATATGACGCTGGCGTATTCCGGTCCGTGCAACGATCCATTCATCAGACGTATCGACGCGTTTTGCCAGTTCATCATTGGTTACAACATTCGAAGGAAGATAGGAGCCGCAACCAATAATGCGAGAACGAACAGTCATGATTTAAGAACCGCCAGTTTTAGTGGGAATAGTTGGGACAGTATCAGTCGGCCTGGCCTGTTGCGAGGGCGATGGTTTCTTCATTGATCGGAGCTTTGGAAATCGCTTCTTCAAAGGCGGCAAGTTCCCCCTTGATCGTTTCGTTCAGCCGGTTCGCAATAAGATCATGACAGACACCAATCGCATTCGAAAACCCCAGCGCGTCGGTGCCACCATGACTCTTCACGGCAATCCCGTTCAGGCCCAGCAACATCGCACCATTGTAACGG
This sequence comes from uncultured Thalassospira sp., assembly GCA_946885765.1. The sequence goes on along the minus strand of CAMPHD010000235.1, from coordinate 3,015 downwards.
CGCGGGTCCATCCGTTCACGGAACCGTTGCAATGAACGACGTGCCAGCAGATATCCGACCTTTGCCCAGAACGAGCTTTTGAAAGTTTCGCGCAGGAAATGTACCAGCAAACGTGCAGTTCCTTCGGCGGTTTTAAGTGCAACATTACCGGTAAAGCCGTCGGTAACAATCACGTCCACCGTGCCTTTGGCCAAATCATCACCTTCAACAAATCCTTCGAAACGGATCGGAAGATCGATTTCACGAAGTATGGCTGCGGCTTTTTTGACAGACTCATTACCTTTGAGTTCTTCAATCCCGACATTAAGCAAGCCGACAGACGGCTTTTCAATGCCAAACAGGATGCGCGCGAAAACCTCGCCCATCAGCGCAAACTGCACCAGATTGTTTTCGTCGCATTCGATGTTGGCACCAAGATCTAGCATGACGGTTTCGCCGCGCTGAGTTGGCATATAGGTTGCGATTGCCGGGCGATCGATGCCACGAACCGTTTTAAGAACGAATTTTGCCATTGCCATCAACGCACCGGTATTGCCGGCAGATACGACGCCCTGTGCATCACCCTCTTTGACGGCATTAATGGCCAACCGCATACTGGAATCCCGCCGTTGCCTCAAAGCGACGGACGGCTTGTCATCCATTGTCACCTCTTGCGAGGCGTGACGAATTTCACTGACGGCCTCAAGACCCGGATATTTGGCGAGCAGCGGTTTGATCCGCGCTTCATCCCCAAACATCAAAAATTTAAGATGAGGCAACCGCTTCAGGGCAATTTCTGCACCCGCCACGACCATCTCGGGCGCGAGGTCTCCTCCCATCGCGTCAAGTGATATGCAGACCTGTTCAGGCAATGTATTCTCTTATGGTTGTTCTAAAACATCTGAACCGGAATTTACCGGCAGGCTTGCCAATCGGCTAAACTTGTCTTCGGCATGCCGGAACGCCCGTAATTACCGGAATTCTCAGCCAGATACAAGGTAAAGCCGATATGCAATCCAAAGCCAGTTCTGTCCGGCTTTCGGTCCGTATTTTTGGTCAAAAGCGTGAAATGCCGGTAAAGACCGGCATTTCAGCGACATATTACATGACGAAACACGCAACCAGAATGGTAATTTAGTTTTTCTTTTCAAGCTGTTCCTTAAGGCCAGCAAGTTTCGCGAACGGGTTCGGTCGCTTTTCTTCGTCGTCCTTGGATTTGGTCACATCGGCGACTTTCGCTCCGTCTTTGCGAGGGTACGGGTCCATAGCCACGGCAAGAAACTGCGAAACAACTTCGGCGACATCAATTTTGCCATCCACCAATGGCTCCGGCTGATCAAGAAGGGCCATAAGTTCTTCTTCAGAAAGGTCATCCAGATCATCGGGGTTCGACGGAAGATCATCCTCGGAAATATGCGGCGAGAACAGAACCTCCACCTCGTCTTCGACGATCTCGGGAACCGGCTCCAGGGTCGCAACACAATGCTGAACAATATCAGCATACATCGGGCCACGCAGGGTGACTTCACCGTTGCCAGCCGTCGTGATTGTCAGGGTGGCCTTCAAACTGTTGATCGCAATCAGTTCGAAACGTTCAGCGAGTGCCACGCGCTCTTTTTCATTCGCTTCGATTTCGATCTTATTCTTTTTCCCGACCTGTTCGTCGGTATTAACGATACGCGAAAATTCTGGTGTGATTTGTTCAGGCATTGGGGCCTCTTTCTATTCGGATTGTACAACGGCGATTTCCGGCACGACCGGAAAATGAATCACACCGTTGTGTAAGTCTTCGGTTTTCTGACGATCAAGATTTGCAAGGGCATCATTGATATAGCCAACCATGGCCATCAACTGTGCGTCGCTTGCGTCATTATCAGCGTAAAGATTTCGATTAAGTGCAGCTGCAAGTTCTATTGCACCGGATTGCACGCCTTCTTCATAGGCGACGATGCGTCCGTGATAGGACTCCGACATTTTCCGGATGCGTTTAAGGATTCCGACGTCACCAATTCCCATTTCACGCATATTCTGATCCAGGTCGGAAAACATCACGTCAAAGATTTCCTGTGCCAGCTCCCGGCTTTCAATGTCTTTTTTCAGACGTCGAAACAGAACGAAAGCATGCAGCAGAATCAGGTCAAATCGGCCTTCCATCGTATCGGCAACGCCAAGACGTGTATAGAATGCAGGGTCGCGCGCCTGCTCGACCATCCTGGTGTAAAGCGCAAAGGCAGCACTTTGTTTGCGGTCTTTTTTCTTCAACCAGCCGAACAACAGCAACACTCCTTCGTTGACATTCCAGTCATGGCACGCAGAATGCCGTAAATTTCTCGGGGCGGAATCGCCCCACCATTGCCCGGCAATATCATGCGCCCAGCGCTGAAACTCAAGGCAATTCCTTATTGATTTCAACTAGCGGATCGCTCTGGTGAGTTCCATGCATAAAAGAACAACACGCATTTCCCTTCTGATGCTGGCCGGACTGGCACTGGCAGTCGTTTCTGCCTGCAGCCCTCGCATTGCAACGCGCGGCAATGCTCCCGAACCGGAAGCACTCGAACAGATCGTGATCGGGGAATCGACCAAGGGCGATGTCACCGACCTTTTGGGATCACCGTCCAGCGTTGCCGCATTCGACGAAAATGTCTGGCTTTATATTTCGCGTAGGACAGAAACAATTGCCTTTCTCGAACCCGATGTCGTCGAACAGAAAGTCGTTCTGATCAGTTTTGATACTGCAAACCGGGTTGATATTCTTAGCGAATATGACCTTGAAGACGGAAAACCGGTCATTCCTACCAACCGGGTCACGCCAACAGCAGGCAAGGAAATCACAATCCTGCAGCAGCTGTTTGGCAACCTTGGCCGCTTCAGCGACACGCAATAAGCCCGCTTAGGATCCAAAATGGTCGAACCCGCCCTTTGCGAGTTCGGCCATTTTTTTATCAACACCAATCAGATCAACCTGTCCGCTGCGATTTGTAACTTCACCAATAATCGTAACATCATTACCCAGAACTTTGATTTCATTTGGAT
>CAMPHD010000234.1 GCA_946885765.1 uncultured Thalassospira sp. | reverse complement strand
GCCCTAAATGGGGCAAAAACAGGAAAAGATCAAGTCTGAGCGCGCAACTCAGGTATTCGTGATCTGGTGCCTGGGAAAGAGAGCCTGCTTTATCGCTGCAGAATAGAGCTGATTTCGCGCATCTGGGTACGGGCACGCAACAGATAAAAACCAAGTCCTGCCAGATGATTGGGGAAAATAATGCCATCAGCCGAACCGTTGACGACCACCAGCGGATCAAGTGCGGCAGCGGCCTGAAGCGAGCCAACCATTTCTGCCCAAGCCGGTGCAACCTGACGTTCATTGATGACCTGTTCGAAATCCGTGCCCAGATCACGCAGGATCAGGCTGTAAGCATAAAGACGGCCTTTGGTGGCATAGAATACGTCATCTGCCGTGCGATCAAACAGTGACGGATCTTCGACCTTATCGTCAATCAGGGCCGAGGCGGATCCAAGATCATTGGCAAAACGATTCAGCGTTTCCTGAAGATTGTCGGCACGACGTTCAAATACGGCCTGACCTTCGGCAAGGCGCTGGTTGTAACGGTCAAGTGCTCCAATCGCCTGACGGTACTGCTGTTCGGAAGTAACACCGGGCAACAGAGATATGCTGGGATCAAACACCCATTTGTCGCCGCGGAATTTCAGAAGACCGGCGGCATCATCCAGATCAGGATCGACCTGGCTTGAGCCGCGGGTACGACCGATCTGATCGGAGAGTTCAATGGCAAAGCGTGACAGGGCATAGACAATGCCGGTCTGGAAGTTCGGCATATTGTCGAGAGCAGCACCTGGCAGGAAGAAGGGATCGTTTGCCGTCCAGCGGTTTTGATTGATTTCTCGGTTAATCAGGGCAGATGCGGTGCTGACCGAATGACTTCCACCCTGATAGTTGCCTGTAAAATCAGGATTATCATCGATCTTGTGCACGACGGCCATGCCGACCGGATAATAGACGACAGCAACCAATACAATGACAGCGAGGCCACGCAGCCAGAATTTGCGCGATCCGAAAACACGTCTCAGGCCTGCTCCGAAGCTGGAAATGCCGTCTTTTTTGTAGAGATAATCGTCTTCAATCATGATCCGTCCCGGTCAATGGCGTGCCGCATGAAACTAGGGTGTCATTGCTGCGACGGCAAGTCCATGGTTTTACATATCGATCCGGATGTAACTTTCGGTCGTGCACATGGATAAAAAGGTTTCCAGGTCCTGCTCGGCAAGTGCGATGCAGCCCTCGGTACCGCTATAGTCCGGTCGGGCAATATGCATGAAAACCGCCGATCCTTTGCCGGGTACAGGTGGATCGTCATTGTGGCTGAGCACGATGATGATGTTATAGAGCCCGTCTTCGCGAAACAGTTTTTCATGGCTGGCGTCAAACGGGAGCCTTACGGGGCGATTATAATCAGGATGCTTAGGATCGTCACACCAGCCATCGGAGAAGGAAATGGTGGTGACCGGCAGATCGGTATGAGGACTTGTACGGCGATCAGCGCGATACATGACATAGCGCAGTCGCCAGCTGCCTGCTGGTGTCTTGCCATCCCCCTCGGTCTTGGCATCGGCAGATATCACGCCGTTTTTACCAAGCGCACAGCGAAATTCCCGATCTTCAAAGCGCAGTACTCCATCTGTCGAGACAATCATCTCGACCGGTTCTGATGAGGTGCTGGTTTGCAAGTTACTTTGCATTGGTTTGAAACTCTGAATTCCGGTTATCTAACATTCTGTTGCCAAGGCATCTTGCAGAAATTTTCTGCAAGATGTTGAAAAACAACAAAGGTAAATTTGTGGCAATGCGGTATCGGCCGCAATGAGTGCACGCAAAGTTGATATGGCAATTTCTGCGGCACGGTCTTCGGGATAGCCGAAAGTACCAGTGGAAATAGGCCGGAAAAGCGATGGATTGCAGGCCATGTTCTCGGGCACGGGCAATCGAATTTCGATAACAGGATGCCTGCAGTTCCGGCTCACCCTCATCGCTGCCATGCCAGACCGGGCCGACTGTATGGATCAGATGGCGTATGCGGAGGTTAAAGCCCCGAGTCAGGCGAGCCTCGCCCATCGGGCAGAGTGTCAGAGGTTTGTAGGCGCGTGCCAGTTCTGGTCCTGCCGCAGCATGAATGGTACCACAGAACCCGTCACCGGGAAAAGGGCCTCGTTGGTGGCATTGACGATGGCATCAACATCCAGTGTGGAGATGTCAGCCTTGATAATTGTGATCGGATTGGGTGACGCAGAATATGTGTGAATGTCGGCGGATACAGACACGGAATGGCTCTATTGTCGATCTGGTTCCCCAACCGATTGGAATTATGTACATTTTTTGCCGATTTGTCAAAAAACAACGCCCTGCTGCCGGATCAAACCGGACGACAGGGCGCGAATAAAGTCAGGTTATGCAGAATGGCTTATTTGCCGAGACGGGTCACACCTTCTTCGATCAGTTTGGCGGCCTTTTCAGCGCCTTCCCAACCGGTGACTTTTACCCATTTGCCTTTTTCGAGGTCTTTGTAACGCTCGAAGAAATGCTGGATCTGATCGCGCAGAATTTGCGGTAGATCTTCGTGGGATTTGATATCGGTATAGTACGGGTCGATCTTGTCGTGCGGAACGCAGATCAGTTTTTCATCCTGCCCGGCCTCGTCTTCCATCATCAGAACTCCGATCGGGCGGGCGCGGATCACCGAACCGGCGACGACAGGCTCACGGAACATGACCATGGCATCCACCGGATCGCCGTCCAGGCCAAGGGTGTTCGGGATGAAACCGTAATTGACCGGGTAATACATCGAGGTATGCAGGAAACGGTCAACGAATATAGCTCCGGAGTCTTTGTCGACTTCGTACTTGATCGGTCCGCCCTGCGGGATTTCGATGACGACATTAACGTCCCAGGGAACATCTTTGCCAACGGCAATCTTGCTGAGATCCATGTGGGAAAATCCCTTTCGTTCTTTGATAAGGTGCCCCGTTTCCAGGGTTAGCGCAAACGCGCAAACACTCGACATGGTCGAAGATGCGGTAAATTATGCGGCCCTTTTATCGCGAAATCTGCGCCGTTCCAAGAGCCGGTATCGGGTCGTTAGTCTTATGCAGAGGCCGAAAGCGGGATTATTGCACTTTTTCTTGGCTGGAACCGGTGAATATCTGCTTCAAGTTCAGCAAAATATGTACTGTTATTGGACTTGTTCGCGTGGCGTTGTCCGATGGATCGCCCGTGATACAGATGAAGCACCGGCGAGCTGTATTCGACAGATTTCCGTTTAATACCGGATCGGATCATGCGCAGCACAAAATCGGAATCTTCTAGCCCGTGTCCTTCATAGGCCTCGTCAAAACCGCCGATTGCCAGAATGTCATGGCGAAAGGCTGCGATGTTGCAGCCCTGAGCTTTTTTCCAGCAGTTCTGATGAGCCCAAAGACTCTTATCTTTTTGGGGAATTGGCACGAACTGGAACGGACGATTGCATTGCCCTGCAAGGCCCAGCATGAGCAAAATGCCGCGAGGCCATTTATGGAATGCAAAGCGTTTTTCCATAGCCAGTTTGGTGAATCGTCGTTTGAGGAAAACGCGTTTACCGGTTACAAAACAACCCTGTTCGGCCGCTTTGCGGTGGCTTGATACGAAATCGGGCATGAGGCAGCAGTCGCCGTCGGTGAAGACGACAATGTCGCCCTCGGTGAGGTTGATTGCCCCATTACGGACTCGTGACAGGCGATAGCCGATATCTTCCTGCCAGAAATGTTTGATCGGTACAGGCGATTTTTGTTGCATACGGACAATGGTTTTTGCCGTTTCTGGACCGGAGCCATCATCAGCCACAATGACCTCGAAATTGCTGTCTTTCTGGTCGATCAGTGATTGCAAAACCATTTCAAGCGCTTCGGGCCAGTTATAGGTCGAAACGATCACAGAAACCTTATGCACGTAATTCCCCTATTACAGATTATATCGCAGCAAATTGAACCAGTATCTCTTCCCGGTTTGCGACGTGGGAGCTGTTTATCGCTCCGTTGATCATCATGAAAAAGTCGCAACTCATAAAATCATGTATCACAAGTACACGTTACGAATTCGTGTTAATTCAAACTTTTTCACCGGCAGCACAATAAAATGCCCAAGCATGGGCAATCATGTCGCGCGTGTCGCTATATTCGGGTGTCCAGTTAAGCACGGCATTTGCTTTTGCAGGATTGGCAATGAGTTTTGCCGGATCGCCAGGACGACGTGCGACACTAGATACCGGAAAGCCTTTCCCGGTAATTTCCTGACAAAGTCGTAAAATATCGCGTACCGAGCAACCCTTTCCGGTGCCGATATTGACGCTATCGAAAAAGGATTTTGTCTGACCGGTCAGATGACCAAGCGCCCTGATATGGGCCGTTGCCAGATCAGCAACATGAACATAGTCACGAATGCAGGTTCCGTCGGGCGTATCATAGTCACTGCCGAATATTTTCAGACTATCTCGTCGCCCGGCAGCAGCCGAAAGTGCAAGCGGGATAAGATGTGTTTCAGGATCATGTCTTTCACCGGCACGGCCTGATGGGTCGGCACCGGCTGCATTGAAATAGCGCAGTGCAATGGCGCGGAAACCATATATTGCGCAATAGTCTGCCAGGATGGTTTCAATCATCGCCTTTGAACGACCATATGGATTTTCGGGCCGGACCGGCAGGGTCTCGTCAAGCAATTCGAGGCTAGCATTGCCATATACGGCGGCAGTTGATGAAAAAACAATCTGCCGACATTCATGATGGCGCATCACTTCAAGCAGCTTAAGAGAGCCGACGGTATTTACTTCGTAAAAGCTTGCCGGTTCCTGCATCGACAGGCCTGCCTCGATCAGGGCGGCCATATGAATAACCGCAGCGGGCCGGAATTTTTTGAAAGTATCATCAAGAGCGGCTCGGTCGCGAATGTCTGCAAGAACAAAGGGAATATCGTCGGCGAGCGCATCACGATGACCGTTCGACAGATTGTCAAAAACGACAGGTTGGTAACCGTTTTCTTGCAATTTCAGGCAAATATGGGAACCGATATACCCAGCCCCGCCCGTTACCAGTATTTTTTCCATAGAATCCGATGTTCTGTTCAATATCCCGACGCATCGTTTAGGTAGCATCAGGAAATAAATAAGGAAATGCTTAGGTTATTTCTTAAGCATTTTGCGTTTTAGCGACGCAGTTTGCGGGTTGATCAATTCGCGAATCCAGTTGGCGGCGGCGATCACAGCCGGGTCCTTTTCGCGGGCGGGGCGAATGAGAAGGCGATACCACCAATGCGATACGAAATCCGGGAAATTAAGCAGTACCAGTTCACCACGATCGACAAAGTTGCGGGCGATCACATCGGTGCTGGCAACAATGCCTTGCCCGGCACGGGCGGCCTCGAGTGCCCAGATGTGGTGACTGAAGGTCCAGCAATCATCAAGTGAGAAGGTTGCCTTATCAAACCAGTTGGCGATCTGGGAAAACTGTTCGCTATCGCTGTCGATCAGCAGAATATCGCGCGGACCCAGTGATTGAACATCGATATTGCAGGGGTCGAGCCCGCGCTTTTACAGCCAGTCCTCAGAGCCAACGACATGGTAATGTACGAGCGCCGAAAGTTCGGTCACCAAGCCG
>CAMPHD010000233.1 GCA_946885765.1 uncultured Thalassospira sp. | reverse complement strand
AAACAAGCCCGGAATGCTTAAGCGACGGGCTTGTTTGCAATTTAAGCGTGGCTTATGACAAACATGGTGTTTGACAAGCAGATAAAACTCTGCGCATGGTGCCCTTGTTATTTGATCGCTCCAGAAGCGTAGAGGGGACTTTATTGGCCTCGCCTGTTGAGTGATCTACTGGAAAACCGCATTGAAGGGCCCTACTACGCGGGCTTTTCCGAAAGAATATGCAAGGCGCAGGGCTGACGTAATACATTCAAGGGTCGATTCCCTTCCCTCTGCTGCCACAATACCAAGAGATACCTTTATTTGACCCAGTTTTCGGATCTCGGCCTGGCCGAGCCCGTCCTTCGCGCTCTCAAGCATGAAGGGTATGATGTGCCCACGCCGATCCAGGCACAGGCCATCCCATCTCTCCTCGAAGGCAAAGACCTTCTGGGGATAGCACAGACCGGCACTGGCAAGACTGCTGCTTTTGCGCTGCCGATCCTTGACCGTCTTTCCAAAAACGAAACCCGCACCCCGGCGAAATCGTGCCGTGTGCTTGTGCTTGCGCCGACGCGTGAACTGGCCGCCCAGATTGGCGACAGCTTCCGTGCCTATGGCCGCTTCATGAATGTTTCTGTTGCCGTTGTTGTTGGCGGTGTTGCCCATGGCCCGCAGATCAAGGCGATTACGCCGGGTGTTGACGTTCTTGTCGCAACACCGGGGCGTTTGCTTGATCACATTGATGCCGGCAAGCTCAAGCTGAACAATGTTGATGTCGTCGTGCTCGACGAAGCCGATCACATGCTTGATCTTGGCTTCCTGCCGCCGATCAAGCGCATCATCAAGATGTTGCCGCGTGATCGTCAGAACCTGTTCTTTTCTGCCACCATGCCGACCCAGATCGGTCAGCTTGCCGGTGATATGCTTTCCGATCCGGTCAAGGTTTCGGTGACCCCGGTTGCCACGACCCAGGAACGTGTCGAGCAGTCGGTCTATATGATCGAGAAAAACCGCAAGCGTCAGCTTCTGGCGGAATTGCTTGATAACCCGCTTTTCAAGCGTACCCTCGTTTTCACCCGCACCAAGCGCGGGGCGGACCGTGTGGCGCGTCATCTTGAAAGCTGCAAAATCAGTGCTGCCGCGATTCATGGCAATAAAAGCCAGAATCAGCGTGAACGTGCATTGAATGCGTTTAAGGATGGTCAGATCGGCGTTCTGGTCGCAACCGACATTGCCGCGCGCGGTATTGATGTCGATGGTGTGACCCATGTTGTGAATTTCGAACTTCCGAATGTCCCGGAAAGCTACGTGCACCGTATCGGTCGTACTGCCCGCGGTGGTGCCAGCGGTTCGGCGATTGCATTCTGTGACGAGGAAGAACGCGGTCTTTTGCGTGATATCGAAAAAACCACCCGTCAGTCGATCCCGGTAATTGATCGCCGCGATGCCAAGGCAGCCGCCGAGCAGGACGCGATTTCGAAGGCCGAGCGCGATGCAAATCCGGAACGCCGTGCCAGCAATGGCAATGGGCGCGGCCGGAATGGCGGTGGTCGTCCGGGTGCCGGTGGTCGTAATGGTCAGGGGCGCAATGATGCCCGTGGTCGTAATGATCGCAATGACCGGAACAATGATCGTCGTCGCACCGAAGAAACCACGCGCGATGTTGCCAGCGGTTCGGAAAATTCCGGGCGTTACAAGGGCGGTATCAAAGCGGGTGCGGATCGTAACGAACGCAATGATCGCAACAACGAGCGTTCTGATCGCGCCGCGGCCCGTCCGCAGGCCCGCGAAGGTGCCCGCCGTGACGGTCGTGATAACCGCGATGCCCGTAGCGCCAATGGCGATAACCGGGTTCGGACACCGAAAAAGGTGACTTCGAACGGGACGGGCGGCGGTGACAACCGCATTGCATCGAACCTTTCATTCCTTGGCAGCTCGGACGAGCGCCGCACAACCGGCAACAATGCGACTGCAAATGGTAAACCGGGTCAGTCCGGCAAACCGGCAGCCCGCAACGCACGTCCGGGTCGCGCGCGCCCCGGCAAGCCAGCCGGTGGTCGTCCGGGCGCACGCCCGAATGGCGAACGCCGTTCTGAAAACAATTCCGGAAACCGCAGCAGGCGCGAAACCGCCTGAGGCAGCTTTCCAAACTGATTGGTGCATCCACGCGGGATGCACCGTAACGCCAATCGACACTCTAAAGGAGATTTAAAGATGGCAACTGGTACCGTTAAATGGTTCAACGCAACCAAAGGCTTTGGTTTCATTCAGCCGGACGAAGGCGGAAATGACGTATTCCTGCACATCAGCGCCGTTGAACGCGCTGGTATGAACCACCCGCAGGAAGGCGACAAGATCAACTACGAACTGCGCACCGACTCACGTTCGGGTCGCGTTTCGGCTGACGATCTGACCGCTGCCTAATTCGGTTTGCCTTCGCTTGCGAAGGCGCTGATTTGCGAAACCCCCATCCGGGCAACCGGGTGGGGGTTTTGTTTTGTCTGTGTGTGTTTTTTTTAAGGCTTATGCCTTAGGGGCGCAGGAAGGCGATATTGGCCCGGGTCGCCGCGCTTAGCACATGGAAATGCATGGCATCGCGTGCGCCCGATGGATTGCGATCACGCACATAGCGCAGGATCTGTTCGTGTTCACGAAGCGGGGCCTTGATCGCGGCGGCATTGGTAAAGGGCAACATCTGGTTTTCATGGATGGTTTGTGCCGTTGGGAAGATTGCGGCGGCAAATAGCGGATTGCCTGATGCGGAAAGCAGGATTTCATGAAATTCGGTATCGGCATTGGCCGCGGTGATCAGATCGTCGGTTTCGAACGCGGCCTGCATGTCATCAATGCTGCGTTGAAGAGCGATCAGATGATCACGGGTGCGGGCCTGTGCGGCGAGGCCTGCAACATAGGGTTCTATCGCAAGGCGGAACTGATAGACCTGTGCGGCCTGACGTTTCTGATTGTCATCGCGCGGCAATCCGTCATGCGGATCGGCGACATAAGCGCCCTTGCCAGCCTGGACCCGGATCAGTCCCATGGCTTCAAGTGTTGCCAGTGCCTCGCGCAGGCTGGCGCGGCTGATGCCAAGGGTGGCGGCCAACTCACGCTGGGCCGGTAAAGAGTCGCCGGGGCCTAAGCCGTTGCTTTTAATCAGGTTGCGAATGGCGCGTGCGGCGCGTTCCGGGGCGGTTTCAATGCGTGACATGCATTTTCCATAACTGGTCTGACCAGTTGTGCCAGAATTTATCCAACGCGAAAATCCAATATATTTAAGCGTTATAGCTTTAATCAGCTTGCGATTTTTCGCAAGTGCGAAATTTACCCATGGACAATAGCATAAATTTTATGCAGTTATTTTATGCAGATTAAAAATAAGTCGAATAATCCACTTTCATACGGGTAGAGGCAAATGAACAAATTTCTGAAATCAACCATCGCCGCGATTGCCATGATTGCGGCCCCGCTGGCCGGTGCATCGGCAGGCGCGCTTGATACCATCAAGGAAGCAGGCGTTCTGAAAGTCGCCGTGCCGCAGGACTTTCCGCCGTTCGGAAGCGTTGGCACCGACATGCAGCCCAAGGGCTATGACATTGATATGGCCGCCCTGATCGCAAGCGACCTTGGCGTCAAACTTGAACTGGTGCCGGTCGCGTCAAGCAACCGCATCCCGTATCTGACTACCGGCAAGGTCGATCTGGTGATTTCGAGCCTTGGCAAAAATCCGGACCGTGAAAAGGTGATTGATTTCACCGATCCTTATGCACCGTTCTATAACGGCGTTTTTGGCCCGGCTGATATTGCGGTCAAGGGTGCCGAAGACCTTGCAGGGCATTCGGTTGGTGTGACGCGCGGCGCGATTGAAGATCTTGAACTGACCAAGATCGCCCCGGCTGATCTGGAAATCAAACGATACGAAGATAATAACGGGACGATTTCGGCCTTCCTTTCGGGTCAGGTTGACCTGATTGCGACGGGTAACGTTACGGCAGCAGCCATCATCGAACGCAACCCGCCGCGCAAGCCGGAACCGAAATTCCTGATCAAAAACTCGCCCTGCTATGTCGGGTTGAACAAGGAAGAGGACGCATTCAAAGCCAAGGTCAACGAGATCATTGCGGCATCGATTTCCGATGGCCGTCTGAACGCGATTGCCGAAAAGTGGCTTGGCATTCCGTTGCCGGAAAAGCTCTGATCCTGACTTGATTGCCTGATGGCTTCACCACTGACCGGATTGCTTGGTTTCAATGGCTTATAAATTCGATTTCGGTGCAATCGTTCCCCATTGGGAATTGCTGCTTGACGGGGTTGTCCTGACAACCGAACTGACCGTCATCGGGGCTGTGGTTGGCGTCAGTCTGGGAACTTTGGGGGCGTGGGCACGTGCATCGCGTGCCCCCGTCATCAGCCAAATCGTCGGCATATATGTGGAACTGATCCGCAATACGCCGTTTCTGGTGCAGTTGTTCTTTATCTTTTTCGGGCTTCCGGCGCTTGGCGTGAAGCTAAGTGAATTTCAGGCCGCCGTTCTGGCGATGATTGTCAATCTTGGGGCCTATTCCACGGAAATCATCCGGGCGGGTATCCTTGCGATCCCCAAGGGGCAGATTGAGGCGGCCCAAAGTCTTGCGATGAACCGGGTGCAGATTTTCCGCTATGTCGTTATCCGTCCGGCGCTCAAGAAAATCTGGCCGGCTCTTTCAAGCCAGATCGTGATCGTCATGCTGGGCTCGTCGGTCTGTTCGCAGATCGCGGCCGAGGAACTGACCTTTGCGGCGAACTATATCCAGGCCGTCAATTTCCGCGCTTTTGAGGTCTATTTCGTGGCGACAGCGCTTTATCTGGCGATGTCGGTTCTGCTGCGGTGGGGTTTGAAGATCTTCGGCAACTTCCTGTTTGAACGGCGCAGTCATGTCTGAGTTTAGCCTTTGGGATATTGTCTATAACCTGCTGCTGGCAGCGCGCTGGACGGTGTTGCTGTCGCTTACCGCGTTTGTGCTGGGAGGAATTGTCGGACTTTTGCTTTTGATGGTTCAAACCGCGGGCAATCCGTGGGTGATGCGATTGGTGCGCGGTTATGTCGAACTGTTTCAGGGCACGCCGCTTTTGATGCAGCTATTCATCGTGTTTTTCGGCCTGCCGCTGATCGGGGTTGATGTGTCGCCCTGGATCGCGGCGATGCTGGGGTTAACGCTGTTTACCAGTGCGTTTCTGACCGAAATCTGGCGGGGGTGCGTTGAATCCATCGGGCTTGGTCAATGGGAAGCATCGGCAAGCCTTGGCATGAATTTCCGCCAGCAGATGCGCTATATCATTCTGCCGCAGGCGCTTCGCATTGCGGTGCCGCCGACGGTCGGCTTTTCGGTGCAGGTGGTCAAGGGGACGGCGGTTGCCTCGATCATCGGGTTTGTCGAACTGACCAAGGCCGGTACGATGATCACCAATGCGACCTATGCGCCCTTTACGGTCTATGGCTGTGTGGCAGTCATGTATTTCCTGATCTGTTTCCCGCTTTCGCTTTATGCCCGCCATCTGGAAGGAAAACTTCGTCATGTCGCTCGTTGAACTGCACGCTATCCACAAAAGCTTTGGCGAGCTCGAAGTCCTTAAAGGCATTGATCTTAAGATCGAGGAGGGGCAGGTGATTGCCC
>CAMPHD010000232.1 GCA_946885765.1 uncultured Thalassospira sp. | reverse complement strand
AGAACGACCGATCAGTGGTAGGCGATCATCACCTTCGTCATCCGCTGACTTGGCATTATCGGCGGCTTGGGGTGCTTCAAGAGCACGATCAACAATGCTGATCAACTCATTCAAATCAAACGGTTTTGGCAGATATTCAAAGGCGCCGCGCTGGGCTGCTTTTACTGCCGTCATCAAGGTATTCTGCGCACTCATGACGATAACGCGCAAATCCGGGCGCAGTTTGCGAATACGCGGCACCATATCAAGCCCGTTTTCGTCCGGCATCATGACATCCGTAATCACCAGATCGCCGTCCCCGTCGGCAATCCAATCCCACAAGGTACGTCCGTGACCGGTGCTGCGCACCTCGTGGCCCTGACGTGACAGTGCCTGAGTCAGAACGGTACGGATCGCACGGTCGTCATCGGCAACAAGAATTCTGGCCGGGCTCGGGCTCATACGGTTTCTTCCTTGTTTTTCATTATATTGCCCGCACCGACATCTTCGGCCAGCGTGCGGTTATATATTGGCAGCATGATCTGAAATTCGGCACCGCCCCCCGGTGCATCTTTCACTTCGATAACGCCGCCATGGTCATTGATAATCTTTGCCACCAAAGCCAACCCCAGACCGGAACCGGTTGGTTTGGTGGTAACAAACGGATCAAACAGGCTTTCACGCATATCTGGCGCAATGCCGGGTCCATTGTCACGGACAGACACAACCAGGGGCAAATGCACACGCGCATCGCCACCAGCAACGGCAAGACGAACACCATGCTGATACCGCGTCGAAATCACAATATGGCCGCTATCATGATCAACAGCCTCGCCTGCATTTTTAAGAAGGTTCAGAAACACCTGAATCAACTGATCCCGGTTCCCGAAAACCGGTGGCAACGACGGATCATAGATTTCTTCAAATGCCAGATGTTTGCCAAAGCCGTTTTCGGCAAGCCTGCGGACATGTTCAAGCACCGTATGGATGTTAACCGCACCGCGTTCCATCGGTTTGTCGGAAAAGATTTCCATACGATCAACAAGGTCGACGATCCGGTCCGCCTCGTCACAGATCAAACGTGTCAGGACCCGGTCGTCTTCATTCGATGTTTGTTCAAGCAACTGGGCTGCACCGCGAATACCCGATAGCGGGTTTTTGATCTCGTGCGCAAGAATCGCCGCCATGGCACTTACCGAACGTGCCGAATTCCGGCTTAACAGCTGATTGTCAATCTTTTGGGCGATAGAGCGCGGCTCAAACGTCAGAACAGCGCAGTCGGGCTCGTCAGGCATAGAACCCACCGTCAGATTGACAGTATGTTTGCCAATCTTGGGGCTTTCAATCAGAAGATTATGATCGGCCACCAAGGTCGCCTCGTCGATGGCTTGACTGATGAGCGAGAAAACCGGGCTGTCGCCGGGAATGAAGTCCTTGAGGTTACTGCGGCACAGGACGGCGGCGCTGGTATTGAACAGCTGTTCCGTCGCCTGATTGACGAAGCGGATTTTGCCATCCCGATCAGAAACGACGACCGCACTGGCAATCGCATTAAGCACGCCAGTCGGGTCTATCCCGTTCCCTTTGCCAAATCCAAGTCTCATTCAAAGTTTCCCCGATAATTTGTCGATCTGATTATTGTTTTTCTCAGGCCGCCGCCTGTTTATCCACGGCTTCGATCAAAGGTTCATAGAACGACCTGATCTGATCTTTCACTGCAGAAGGGTCGCTTAATTCATTGATAACACGCCGAAAATCTGTCGCGTTGCGCAGACTATTGCAGTACCAGGCCAGATGTTTTCTGGCTATCCGCACACCTTGCGGACCGTGATGATCAATCATCGCGTCATAGTGACGCAGAATGGTTTCAAGCTGTAGCTCAAGTGATGGTGCCGCCATCTTGTGGCCGGTTCTCAGATAATGAGAAACCTGTGCCAGAAACCATGGCCGGCCTTGCACGCCACGTCCGACCATCACACCATCAGCGCCGGAACGTTTCAAAAGCTCTGCCGCATCTTCCTCACAATTGACATCGCCATTGCCTATAACCGGGATCGATACCGCCTGTTTAACCAGCGCAATCGCGTCCCAGTCAGCATTCCCTTTATAAAACTGACAGCGAGTGCGGCCATGGATCGTCAACATCGCAATCCCGAGGTCTTCGGCAATCTTCGCCAATCTCGGTGCATTGCGGTTATCATCGTCCCAACCAAGACGCATCTTTAGCGTAACAGGTACAGAGACGGCTTTGACGGTCGCTTCAATAATATCGGCAGCGAGCTGTTCGTCGCGCATCAAAGCCGACCCGGCATAACCTTTTGTCACCTTCTTGGCAGGGCACCCCATATTGATATCAATGATCATGGCCCCACGATCTTCATTCATCTTTGCGGCAAGCGCCATCTCATCTGGTTCAGTACCAGCAAGCTGAACGGAAAGCGGGCTCTCAGCTGCACAATCGCCGTGCATTTTGCGCACTTCTTTTTGGTGGCGCTGAATACGTGTCATGGCGTCGGATGCAATCATTTCCGACACAACAAGATGCCCGCCAAACTGACGCACCTGTTGTCTAAAAGGAAGGTCAGTCACACCTGACATTGGTGCCAGAATGACATTCTCTGGCACGTTTACAGAACCAATCTGCAAAGACATGAAGGAAATCCGATTGCCTAAAACTTGGGCAGATTAATGAAACTGGCGCGGCGTTGCAACAACTCTAAGCGAATTATCGAATATAGGCCCGATCAACCAATCAGATATCCGCTGACAAATCGTACCCCCGGGAATGCCAGCGTAAGCAACAGCCACGCTCCAAGAACAAAACGCACGGCCATACGGCCCCGCAAGGTCGATTTTTCATGAATAAAGATCAGAGTGCAAATTACGGCAAAGCCAAGCAAGGTCAGCAGCATTTTGTGATCAAGATAGAACAGTGACTGGTCTTCGACCTGCCGCAACGCAAAGCCGGTAAAAATTCCGACGACCAAAACCCAGGCCGACCATCTAAGAAAGCCGACCAGCATGTATTCGCTGTCACGCAAAGGGGGTAAACGGCGGCTCCAACGGTTCGGCCGTCGGTTTTTAAGGGCGTTTTCCTGCACAATATAGGCCATGGCCGAAATGGCCGCCAATGTGACGAGCGCATAGGTTACAAGCGATGTGCCGATATGAACCCAAAGCCAGCCGGAATAAAGAGCCGGTTCTGATACAGACCGTTCCGAGATCGGTTCAAATATATTGAAAACGGCAGCAACACCGCCAAACAGCAAAAGATAGGCCCCGATATAACCGGCAAGTCGCCAGATTTGTTTCGGGCCCTTGCACATGACAAGACCGCCGAAAATAAGGATTACGGAAAGTTCGGACCAATGCAAAGCTGCGGTAAAACCGCGCGACTGAACTTCTTCGCCGGTTAGCCCAAGAACAACAACCGTACCCGCCGCAGCGATGAATATGGACAGAAACAACCATATATCGCGCTGTGGATCACGCCGCATGATTTGCATGGTCAACGGCAGCAAACACAGAATATGTAGGGTAGCAGCTAGCATGTTGGGATCCGGCCTGAAGGCGTTTACATCACAAGATCGGACAAATGGCGACTTGGCAAAGTCATCGCAGAAAGATAGCCTGCGGCGCAATTCAGACAAGTCACGGCATCACGTTTATGACCAAAAAAATCGCAGTTGTCATCGTTGCTGCAGGCAGCGGTAGCAGATTTGGCGACACGACACCAAAACAATATCATCTGCTTGGCGGAAAGACATTGCTGCGTCACTGCGTCGAGAGCTTTAACCGACATGCCCCCAACGAACTGATCAGGGTCGTTTATAATCCCGATCATCAGGAATGGTACGATAGCGCGGTTAAAGGATTATCGCTACCATCCCCGATAGCCGGAGGGTTAACAAGGCAACAATCCGTTCTGAACGGGCTGCGTGCGTTGGAAAGTGAAAACCCGGACTATGTCCTTATTCATGATGCTGCACGACCAGGCGTTTCCGGTGATGTTATTACACGCGTCATTGCAGCTCTGTCAGAGTATCAGGGAGCCATCCCGACCCTGCCCGTAATGGATACCATCAAGCAAACCGGAAGCAGCGGAAAAATCGAACAAACCATTCCGCGTGAACAGCTCCATCGCGCCCAGACGCCACAGGGTTTTCGCTTCAAAACAATCCTTGATGCGCACCGGCGATTTGAAGGAAGAGAATTTACCGATGATGCAGCCCTTCTGGAACAGCTTGGCCATAACGTGGTTTGTGTAGAGGGAGCGGCAGAAAATGACAAGATTACGCAGCCCGACGATATGGGACGTGCTCGTGACTGGCTTAAAACTGATCCGGCGTTAGAGGAAGACACAAACATGATCCGCGAAGAATTCCGAACAGGCACCGGTTTTGACGTTCACCGTTTCGCCCCGGGCGATCATTGCATTTTGTGTGGCGTAAAAGTTCCCCATTCGGCACGCCTTGACGGGCATTCAGATGCTGATGTGGGCCTGCACACCCTGACGGATGCATTGCTTGGCGCAATTGGTGCGGGGGATATCGGGCAGCACTTCCCACCGTCGGATATGAAGTGGAAAGGTGCCGCATCAGATCAGTTTGTGCATCATGCAGTTAATCTCATTCATGAACGCGGCGGTCGGATCGTCAATGCTGACATCACCCTGATTTGTGAACGCCCCAAGATCGGACCTCACACCAAATTCATGCGTGAAAAGGTTGCTGAAATCCTTGGCATCGAGGCTGATCGGGTTAATGTCAAAGCAACGACGACAGAGCGCCTTGGCTTTACCGGACGCGAAGAAGGTATTGCCGCACAAGCCGCCGTCAGTGTTGCCTTGCCTGTGAAATAGCAAGTTTCTGAACTCAATCAAAAATGGGCGGGATAAAATCCCGCCCATTTTACTTGCTGGATTATTTACGCAGAATTCAAGCGGCTGATGAGCCGCCCTCTTCTTCCGGCAACTGGTGCTTCATCAGGATCGGAACCTGCGCCATGCCAAATAACATGGTTAATGGCATGATGCCCCATACCTTGAATGCAACCCAGGTATCGGTCGAAAAATTGCGCCAGACGATTTCATTGATCACGGCAAGAACAATAAAAAATATGCTCCAACGCCAAGTCAGAATGCGCCATCCCTCATCCGTTGCTTTGAAAGCACTTTCCAGAACCAGTTTCAGAAACAGCTTCCCTGCCACCAGGCCGCCAAACAGGATCGCGGCAAACAGCAGATTGACGATCGTCGGCTTGATTTTGATGAATAAATCATTGTCAAGATAAAGCGTTAATCCGCCAAATACGATGACGAAAACGCCTCCGATCAGCGGCATTACAGGAATGGTCCGGGCGATCACGTAAGAAACCACGAGTGATACAACCGTTGCCGTCACGAAAACAGCCGTTGCTGTCATCAGATTGGTTGTCGCATTCACCGCAAAGAACAAGATCAAGGGGCCCATTTCAAGGGCAAGTTTTGTAAGCTGGTTCATTGGTCACTTCGTGAAATGTAAAATTCCGCTCATCCTAGGCGGCAGACGCCTCTGATGCAATCAATTCGGGGAGCTAACTTCATTAAGCTGATTTCGTAACCAATTCACAAACGGGGCATTCCCCCTGCCCAGAGGAATCTCAAGAATGCAGGGAACCTCATAGGG
>CAMPHD010000231.1 GCA_946885765.1 uncultured Thalassospira sp. | reverse complement strand
CTGCAAGGGCTAACTGGCGCGCACTTTCGGCATCCCCAACATCAAAGACGCCGCCCGGTACCACGGATACGTCCTGCCCGTTTACCCGAAACGGCCAGTCCGGAATAACACGCTGAAAGTTGTATCCGATCAGCGTATGGCTTTGCAGGGCATCTACTGTCGCTGGTCGCCCCTGTTTTTCAAGGTATGTCGGAGACGCTGCAATTGCCATCCGGCATTGGCCAAGCTTGCGCGCAATCAGTCCGGATGACTGTAACGGACCACTTCGGATCGCAACATCAGCGCGTTCCTCATACAGATCCATCACCTTGTCGCTGACCGTCACATCCAGCGTGATATCGGGATACCATTCCCGAAACAGCGGTACCAGCGGTAAAAGACGGTGCAGGCCGACCGGCACATTGGCCGTCACGCGCAACCTTCCGCGCGGTGCCGTTGCGGTTGCGGCTTCCTGTTCGGCGTCATTCAGGTCGGCAATGATATCAAGTGACCGCTCATAAAAACGCTGTCCTTCGGATGTCAGGTGCAGCTTACGGGTCGACCGATTAAACAATCGCGTACCCAGCCGGTATTCCAAACGGCCGACAAGCTTGCTGACGGCGGATGGAGTCATGTTGAAATCGCGTGACGCCGCCGAAAAACCGCCGCGTTCAACGACACGCACAAAGACTTCCATTTCACCGGATCGATTGGTTTCAAGTCGCGCCATAGTGAATTCAACTCACAAATCTTCTTCTTGGGTTACCACTAGTTGAAAATACGCCCTTTGTCCATATTCACCCCATGAACCATTTCCAGTGACGGAGAAGACAATGGAATACAGACAATTGGGGAATTCCGGCTTGCGCGTTCCCGCTCTTAGCTTTGGCGCCGGGACCTTTGGTGGACAAGGCCCCCTGTTCGGGGCGTGGGGTACAATCGACGCTCGCGAAGCCAGCCGCATGATCGATATCAGCCTCGAAGCAGGCTTGAATATGTTCGACAGTGCCGACGTCTATTCCGATGGCGCATCCGAACAGGTTCTGGGCGAAGCCATCAAAGGACGCCGCGACAAGATCATCTTGTCTACCAAGCTTGCCCTGCCTGTTGGCGATAACCCGAATGACTTTGGCACCTCGCGCCACCGCCTGATTACGGCAACCGATGCCGCCCTGAAGCGGCTGGGAACCGATTATATCGATCTGCTGCAACTTCATGCTTTCGATGCCTTCGCCCCGGTCGAAGAAGTCTTATCAACGCTTGATGACCTCGTACGCGCAGGGAAGCTGCGCTATATCGGCGTATCGAACTTTGCCGGATGGCAGATCATGAAGTCGCTCGCCGCGTCTGATCGCCTTGGTTACAGCCGCTATGTCGCCCATCAGGTTTACTATTCATTGGTGGGGCGTGATTACGAATGGGATCTGATGCCGCTGGCACAGGATCAGGGATTGGGCGCACTGGTCTGGAGCCCCTTGGGATGGGGCAGATTGACCGGCAAAATCCGCCGCGGCACGCCGATTCCTGACGGCAGCCGCCTGCATGAAACCGCACAATTCGGGCCGCCGGTCGGTGAAGACAATCTGTATGACATTGTCGATGTGCTCGATGAACTGAGTGCCGAAACCGGCAAAACCGTCCCGCAGATTGCCATCAACTGGCTGCTGCACCGCCCCACCGTGGCATCGGTGATTATCGGAGCTCGCAATGAACAGCAATTGCGCGACAATCTGGGTGCGGTTGGCTGGTCCCTTTCCAGCGAACAAATCGTCCGCCTTGATGCCATCAGCAAAAGGCAGCCACCCTACCCGCATTACCCCTATTACATCCAGGAAGGCTTCGCCCGACTGAACCCGCCCCTATTTGCATAAGGGTTATGAATACCTGCCACAGGGTCGATCATCCGATGTTAATCACAATGGATTGATCGGCTCTGTCTTGTCTTTGCCAACATCAACGGCTAGTCGGAACATCCGGTTTGATCATGCCACGGATACCCGATGCGATTTCTGCGCTGCCTCATCATTTCTGCAATGTTTGCCATCGCAGCACCTGCCATCGGGAGGCCTGACAGGTCACCACTGAAGCTGATTGGCGAAAGCAGCCAGTTTGTCGAACTTGATCCCCAGCGGATTGCGCGCAACACCCGCTTTTATGACCGGCGAAACAATCCGACCAATATCGGCACCTCTCGCGGCAAGGTGGTTCTGATCAATTTCTGGGCCAGTTGGTGCCTGCCCTGTATGGCCGAAATGCCGTCGCTTGATCAGTTGTCCAATGATCATTCCAATGATGACCTCGCCATCATTCCGATCTCGATAGATGAAGACGGGTTACTGGCTGCCATTCCATTTTACCGCCGACTGGGCCTTGAAAACCTTGAACTGTTCGTCGATCCGAAGGGCGAAACAACCTATAGCGACTGTGACAATCCCAAGGATGCCGAATTTGCCCTATATGGCCTGCCGATCACATATGTCCTTGATCGTGATGGCCGTATTCTTGGCTATATAACGGGAATGGTCGATTGGCAGTCAGACGATGTCGAGGATTTCATTGATCGTCTTTTGGAACCTGCCAAATAAAAACGGGGGCGTTTCGGCCCCCGTTTGATGCTTGTTCGATCAAGCTCTAGCGCTTTTTCTTCTTGTTGCCAAACGGGTTATCACTGCTACGCAGATAAATGCGGATCGGAACGCCCGGCATGTCGAAATCTTCGCGTAGACCATTGATCAGGTAACGCGTATAGCTTTCAGGCAGTTCAGCCGCCTTGGAGCAGTTGATAAAGAAGCTTGGCGGACGCGATTTTGCCTGGGTCATATACCGCAGACGGATACGACGACCGGAAATGACCGGCGGCAAATGGCGTTCGGTAATAGCTTCAAGCCAGCGGTTAAGCTGCGATGTCGGAATACGACGGCTCCAGATATCATAGATATCAAGAACGGTCGGCATCAGGCTGTCCGTGCCGCGCCCGGTCAGGGCCGAGAATGTCAGGATCGGAATGCCCTTGGCCTGTGCAAAGGACGTATCAAGCTTGTCACGCAGGGCCGACATCACACCGGCCTTGTCTTTGACTGCGTCCCACTTGTTCACCGCAATGATCAGTGCTCGGCCTTCTTCAAGGACCATGCGCGCAATCGTCAGATCCTGCTTATCAAGCGTATTGGTAGCATCAAGCATAATGACAACGACCTGCGCGTAACGGATCACACGCAGGGTATCGGTCACCGAAAGCTTTTCAACACGATCATCAATCTTCTTCTTGCGGCGCATCCCGGCGGTATCGACCAGACGGATCGGACGGCCTTCATAGGACCAGTCAACAGCAATGGAATCACGGGTCAAACCGGCCTGCGGCCCGGTCATGACACGGTTTTCACCCAGAAGCTGGTTCAGAAGAGTTGATTTTCCCACATTCGGACGACCGACAATCGCAAGCTGGATTTTCGAATTGTCCTTGCGAACAACTTCTTCCTCGCCTTCATCGTCTTCGTCATATTCGATTTCAAAGGACGGAAAAGAACCATCGTCCTCGTCCATTTCATCATCTTCGAAATCATCATCAATGGCCGCAATATCACCTTCACGACGCGCCTTGCGCTGCTTGTCGCGATACTCCTCCCAATGGGGCAGCATGATATCGATCAGCAATTCCATGCCCTGCCCATGCTCGGCCGAGATCGGTGCAACATCGCCAAGACCAAGGCCATAGGCCTCGTAAAGGCCGGCATCCTGATCCTTGCCCTCATGCTTGTTGGCAATCACATAGACCGGTTTCCTGCGCTTGCGCAGCCAGTCGGCAAAGTGATTGTCAAGCGGAGTCAGGCCGGCTCGTGCATCAATCAGGAAAAACGCAATATCGCATTCCTCGAAGGCCATTTCGCTTTGCTGGCGCATTTTGCCTTCGATGGAATCGTCAAATGCCTCTTCCAGACCGGCAGTGTCGATAATATCGAAATGGATATGCCCCAGACGCGCACGACCATAGCGGCGATCACGCGTAACGCCCGGCTGGTCGTCAACCAGCGCCAGCTTCTTGCCGACCAGACGGTTAAACAGGGTCGACTTCCCGACATTGGGGCGACCGATAATGGCTACTTTCAGCGACATCTGACTTTCAGACTCATTGTTATAAAACGGCGATGTGCGCCGAGGGGCAATTTACCCCGTTCCGGCGCACGCGCATATCAGGCAAAAGATCGGGTCTTTCGCGAAAAAACTGTGTTCGACCTGTCAGCGATACGCGATTAAATCGGCATCCGCAGTCAGGAAGTAAAGACTGTCACCCGCAACAGACGGCGGCAAAGTGATCGGGCCGGAAACCTGATCCTTGCCCATGATCTCGCCGCTATACGGGGAAACAGTCATGATTTCGCCCTGCTCGTTTCCGACAATCAACCTGTCACCAACCAGAACCGGTCCGGTCCACACCATCGGCTCTTCCTGATCTTCGGGGTCGACAAAACGCGGCAAAGCGGTCACCCATTTAACCTGTCCGGTGTCCCGACGCAAGGCAATCAGATCATTTGTGTTGGTAAGAACGAAAACATAATCCCCGGCAACCCACGGTGATTGAATGCCACCGGCCTCCAGCTCCCAGACGCGATACCCGGTACGCAGGTCAATCGCAACCGTCAAACCGGCATTGCTTGTCGCGATTACCAGATTATTGTCGATCACGGGAAGACCACGAATATCGGCAATGGCCGAAACCGCATCGGTACGCCCGGCAGACGCCAGTGCGTCCGACCAGATCACCTGACCGTTTTCAACACGCAGCGCATACATTTCACCAGTGGTATAGGCTGAAATGACAACCCCTTGGTCAACTGCCGGGCTGGCACCACCAATAAAGGATGCACCTTCCGATGCACCACGATGGCTCCAAAGCGTATCACCGGTCATTGCATTCAACGCGACTGTCTGGTTATCGACCGTCACGACAAAGACGCGCCCGCCACGGACTGTCGGCGCACCGCGCATCGGGGCGGTCACCTGCGAACGCCACATGACGGTCGCACTTGGCGCATCAATCGCGATGACCTCGGCAAAGCCGGTCGTCGCGTACAGAATACCGTTTTCATAGGCAAGACCACCGCCCAGAAGGGTGCTGTCCTCATCCTCGTCCTTCGCCAGTTCAAGCGACCAGATACGCTTGCCGGATTTGGCACTGAAGGCACGAACAACGGCATCGGCATCAATGGTAAAAACAACACCGCGCGCAACAATCGCCTGATTCAGCAGAAGATTGTCATCCATCGACCCTTCGCCGATACCAACCGACCAGTCCTGACTGAGAACATCCTGTTCAAGGCCGACATGATGCAGGGCATGGCTTGGCAGACCACCATTCTGTGGCCAGTCGACCATCGGCTCCGGTTCCGGCAGGACCACACGCTGGTCGCTTAGTGCCACATCGGGCTGAACCGTGCTTTCAAGCGACAGCACGGAAAGACGTTCACCAGGAAGCGGCGGATCTTCGGATTCACCGAACCAGCCGGAACATGCCGAAACGGCAACCGACATGCCCATGACGCACAAAAGGGATTTAATGTTGCGTGGTCTCAAAACCATATCCTCTGATCCAGTCCCTGTGAACAGGTCGCCGCCTTCCTTACGCCAATCAGGCGTCAACGGCCTTCAGAATTTCACTCGCGCGTGCAC
>CAMPHD010000230.1 GCA_946885765.1 uncultured Thalassospira sp. | reverse complement strand
CAATAAGGTCCTTGCGATCATACGGATCAAGCAAGGCAATGACAGCTGCGCCCTGTTTATAGGCGGCGAGCTCGTCGGTTTTTCCATCAACAACTGGTGGGCGCACCTTCAGGATCACATCGGCATCCTTGACGGTGGTTTTCATCGTTTTGGCAATGGTCGCACCGGCATCGGCAAAGCGATCATCCGGTATGGCGGCGTCAGTTCCGGCGCCAGCTTCGATTGCAACGTCAAACCCCAGACCGATCAGTTTCTTGACGGTATCTGGCGTAACGGCAACGCGCTTTTCCCCGGGCCATATTTCCTTTGGAACGGCCAGTTTCATCGCGTTCAACCTCCTTCCCTAACATTATGAATAAGCACGGCATTTTTGTTTTTATGTGACGCGATCCGCATCTGGTGCATCGGCATCAGACGGGCCACGATTACCCTTGCCCGGCAAGAAAAAAGGCGGTTCTTCCGCTTTTACAGAAGAAACCGCCCACTTTCCCACCACGCATTCCGAGGCAAAAAGCCTTGGCGACAAGTCAGGTCCCACCCGCCATTGGTGCTCAGGACAAACAATCAATGACGCCCTGCCTTGTCTGCGTTGGATGCAAGATGCGATTTCTTCCGGTTCGCGACAACATGAAAACCCTATAAAAAAACAGTTTAACTTGATTTTGGTTCACGTCTTACCAAAGTCACCATGTGCGGATTGTCGCACATATTATTTCCATCCTGTAACAGGTCCTTATCCCGTACAGATAGAATTAATCCGTTGATTTACAGCAGTTTCCCCTATTTTCAGCCAACGTTGTAAGTGAATATTAATTGACAAACGCAGCCACAGGTTTCCACCAAACCCGCCCCAACGCAAGCAGAGAAAGGAAAAACTTTTCTGCGCGCCCAACGATTGAAACCGGAAAATTTTGGAAAAAGTCGGCAAAAAGCCCTCACCGAAAACATTTTGACTGGGCATTTCCAGCCAACGATGCACGCGATCACGCCGATTCTTTTGCCGTTACACGGAAAAATTAAATCGCAAAAATGCGAAATCGGATCAGTTTTCGGGACGGTCGAGCCCGACAACGCCAAGGGCGGCATCCTGATTGCGCGTCAAGACACCCGCATCAAAGTCCCCGACAAGATCATTGAATATCTGATGCCAGTTCAGATGGGCATCAAGGCGGAGGAACACCGCGCCC
Source organism: uncultured Thalassospira sp. (assembly GCA_946885765.1). The sequence goes on along the minus strand of CAMPHD010000230.1, from coordinate 4,465 downwards.
AGGCCAACAGCCGCACGATCGACCAACACAAACTCGCGCGGCGGTTTGACCCCGCCGACCCGGCGCAATTCCCGGTGCACCCTGCCTGCGACCTCGGCCCCGTATGCCACCGAATTGGTTTCATCCATCCGGCGTTCGCGATCATCAAGGATCGGGCCATATACAAACCCGGCCCAGATATTCAGAACATCAATCAATTCACGTGACGGATTTTCAAAACCCCAACTTTGATAGGCAGCAACCGCCTTTTCCTCGTCCTTGTCGCGTAATGCTTCGTAAAGCGTGATCACCGCATTGACGAATTCGGGCTGAAAGATACGGATACAGCCGAAATCAAGCAGATTGATTGAAAGATCATCGCGCAGAGTATAGTTGCCCAGATGCGGATCGCCATGGATCACGCCGTAACGATAAAACGGCACATACCAGGCCCTGAACATATTCAACGCCACCTGATTGCGCGCATCCTGAGACGGATCGCTATCAAGGAATTTCTGGAATTTCTGCCCGGTCTGCCACGTCATGGTCAGAAGCCGCTTGGTCGTAAGGTCCAACACGGGTTCGGGCACATGCACGCAATCCTCATCGGCCAGCATGTGACGATACAGCAGCATGTTGCGGGCTTCGCGTTCGTAATCAAGCTCCTCTCGAAGGCGTGCTGTCAGCTCCAACTGAATGTTTTCGGCATCAATCGCGCTGTCATACCGGCGATAGATCGCAAAGGCAGCGCGAAGCTGCTTAAGGTCGGCCTCGACCGTTGCCGACATATCGGGATATTGCAGCTTGCAGGCGACCTCGCGGCCATCATCAAGCGTCGCACGATGAACCTGGCCGAGCGACGCCGCGGCAACCGCTTCATGGCTGAAATCGCCAAATCTTTCCTGCCATCCAGCACCGAGTTCGGTCCGCATCCGGCGTTTGACAAACAGCCACCCCATACTGGGGGCATCGGCCTGCAGTGTTGCCAGCGCCTGGGTATATTCCTTTGGCAGGGCATCGGGGATGGTCGAGAGGATTTGCGCGACCTTCATAAGCGGGCCCTTGAGCCCGCCCAAGGCGGATGTCAGTTCGGCGGCATATTTCGCATGATCGATATCGCCGCCGAACATTTTTCCTGTGGCAAGGCGTGCGGCCAGCTTCCCAGCCGACGCCCCCACCTTTGCATAACGACGAACCCGCCCGCCAAATCGATTATCCTCGTTTGGGGCGGTATAATCATCGTCGTCATTGCTCATATCAGGAAAGTTCCTCCAACTCGTCGATCATGCGTTTGATCATGTTAAGGCCGCGCTGCCAGAATGCGGGATCGGATGCATCCAGACCGAACGGTGCCAGCAATTCCTGATGGCGTTTGGTGCCACCGGCTTTCAGCATCTCGAAATATTTCTGCTGGAAGCCGTCCTCGGCATTTTCATAAACGTCATACAGCGAATTCACGAGGCAATCGCCAAACGCATAGGCGTAAACATAGAACGGCGAATGGATGAAATGTGGGATGTAGGACCAGTAATATTTGTACTCGTCCTCGTAGCGGATCGCGTCACCCAGACTTTCGTGTTGTACGGCAAGCCAGATCTCGCAGATCTCATCAACCGTCAACTCACCTTCGCGGCGCTTGGTGTGAACACGTTTTTCAAATTCGAAGAACGCGATCTGACGCACGACGGTGTTGAGCATATCCTCGACCTTGCCGGCCAGCATGATGCGCTTCATCTTCGGATCAGTTTCCGCCCGCAGCATCGACTGGAAGGTCAGCATTTCACCGAAAACAGACGCCGTTTCCGCAAGGGTCAGCGGCGTGTCGGACAGGAAATAGCCCTGCTCGCCCGCAAGAACCTGATGCACACCATGGCCAAGCTCATGCGCCAGCGTCATCACATCACGTGTTTTGCCATGATAGTTCAGCAGCAAGTACGGATGAGCCGACGGCACGGTCGGATGGGCAAAGGCCCCCGATGATTTGCCGGGGCGCGGCGGCACGTCTATCCACGGATTATCAAAGAATTTCTGACCAACCTCGGCAAGCTCGGGCGAAAATTCGCCATATGCCTTAAGGACGGTTTGACGTGCAGTATCCCAATCGATATGGCGATCATCATCATCGGGAAGCGGCGCATTGCGATCCCAGTAATCAAGCTGGTCAACGCCAAACCATTTGGCTTTGAGGCGGTAATAGCGATGCGACAGATCGGCATGGCTGCTGGCGACTGCGGAATTAAGCGCCTCGACCACGTCGTCTTCGACCTGGTTGGACAGGTTGCGTGCCGACACGGGTGTTGCGAACTTACGCAGCCGGTCGTCAATTTCCTTGTCCTTGGCCAGCGTGTTGGTGATATGGGCCAGAAGCTTGATATTTTTGCCCAGTACATCGCCAATCGATTTTGCCGCGGCCTTGCGTTCCGCCACCTTGGTCGAAGACAGCATATTGGCGACATCCGACATGGTCAGTTCTTCGCCATTCATCGGGAAACGCAGATCGGCCATCGTCTGATCGAACAAGCGCACCCATGCGCTAGAACCGGCAACGCGGCGTTCATGCAGGACCTGTTCGACCTCGTCAGATAGCTGGTGCGGGCGGAAGGCACGGTTTTCATCAAGCCACGGGCGATAACGGCGAAGGGCGGCACTTTCGTCATATTTCGCCGAAAGAACGTCTTCTTCGATGCGGTTGATTTCAAGACCGAAAAACAGCGACAGGCTGGAAATACTGGTCATTTCTTCCTGAACGGACTGATAGAACTGTCCGATGGCGGCATCCGAGCTATCGCCTGCATAAAGCAGCTGTGCAAACGATCCGATCCGGCCGCAAACTTCGCTGACGGCTTCATATTCGGCAATAGCGGCGGCAAGTTCATCACCCGAAAGACCGGCAAGTTTGCCCTGATAGGTTTTCTGGAAGGCGTCTGAGCGGGATTTGGCATCATCAAGATCTCGCCGGATGGCCGGGTCTTTGGGATCGTTATAGAGATCGGTCAGATCCCAGGTCGGCAAATTCTTGTCGATCACGTTCATTTGTCCTCCAGACAGTCGATTATGCAATCGGGCCTTTTGCATTCCAGCCCGAAACATCCATGCCCCGATATATGATGGCCGGGCGACCTGCGCCAGTGCAGATCACGGCTTTGCATTTACAGACACACCAAACAGGGCGAATTACATATCAACAATAGCGTTTTGATCCCGCCTTGTGAAATCGCTAACATCGATGGATATCAATGAATTTTTCCGATGATGTGAAGTCGTACTCATTTGAACCGTTCAAACATCATTTTCCGGCTGCGTAACGAAGCAATCCCTGATAACTAAAACAATGGGTCAGGTGTATCCGTGATGGAAAGTCCGGACTTTTGAGAGTCGTCGCCAACATTTGCGATCACTTTGCGGTGACTGACTTGAACAGTGACGCCAAGATCACTGTATGAAGGCAAGAGAAACGACAACAAGGCAAGGAAGCGTCATGACGAATTTGCAGGATTATGCCGATTGGCAGAACTTGCCGTCGATGTTTTTCAAACAGGCTGAAAAATACGGGGATGCACCATTCTTGTGGACCAAGGATGGTGAAGCAGGTGATTTTGTCCCGACCAGTTGGAATGACACCGCCGATCAGGTGCGCGCACTGGCACGATCGCTATACAAAATTGGCGTCCGCCCCGGTGACCGGGTATTGCTGGTTTCGGAAAACCGCACTGAATGGGGCATTGCCGATCTAGCGATCATGTGTGTCGGCGCCCTGACCGTTCCCGCTTATACCACCAATACCGAACGCGACCACCTGCACGCGATCGAAGACAGTGGTGCAGGCATTGCCATTATCTCGACCAAGAAACTGGCCCAACCCTTCCTGCATGCTGCCCTTGATAGCGGGCGTTGCCGCCATGCGATCATGATGGAAGACTGGGGACAAAGCTTTGTCGGCGATATCACCATCACCCGCTGGGAAGATGTGATTTCACAGGGGCGCGGACTAACCGATGATATCGATGCATGGGTTGCCAACATTGAACGCGATCAGCTTGCCTGCCTGATATACACATCCGGCACCGGCGGTGCTCCCAAGGGGGTGATGCTCAGCCACGGGGCAATCCTGTCAAACTGCATGGGTGCATTTGACATCATCGAAACGCTGGGCATTGAGGAAGAAGTCTTTTTGTCCTTCCTGCCATTGTCGCATTCGTATGAGCATACCGCAGGCCTTTACTTCCCGATGAGCATCGGCGCGCAGATTTATTACGCCGAAAGCCTCGACAAGCTTGCCGCAAACCTTGCCGAAGTCCGTCCAACCATCATGACGGCCGTACCGCGCCTTTATGAGATGCTCTATCAGCGCATGAGCCGCATGGTCGAAAAGGAAGGCGGTTTCAAACAGAAACTGTTTAACCTGACGCTCAAACTTGGCCGCAAAACTTACGAAAAAGAACCGCTCAGCCTGATCGAGAAGTTTCAGAACTTCCTGTGTGAAATT
>CAMPHD010000229.1 GCA_946885765.1 uncultured Thalassospira sp. | reverse complement strand
GGTTTGACCGTGATCAATAACAGCTTTGGGCAGGCGTTTGATACCTATGCGGCCAAGAACCTGACCATTCGCGAAGTTCCAAGTCTTGAACAAGGCTTGAAGATGCTCGAACTTGATCGCGGCGAGTATCTTATCTATGAAGAATTCCCTGGCAAGGCGTTTGCAGCCCGTGAAAATGTCAGTAACATCCGCAGTTATGACATTCCGGTCAGTGAGGAAAATCTGTATCTGACCATGTCGCACAAGTCACCTTGCAATACCGGTGCGATGCGAGGTCGGATCGCGCAGGCGCTGTTCAAGCTTGTGTCCGAAGATGCGATGGCCGAAATGCTGGAAGCCAGCATTGCCCGCTGGAGTACCGGCACCAACTGATCTCGACATAGTGATGCAAAGGCCGAAAGCGGCCTTCTGTTCTGGGCGGTAACAAATCGGTATAGTGATGCGGATTTGATTTGACGTTAACGTAAACGTTAACTACAACAGAGTCGCGTCACAACCCGCCATTTCCGGCGTTGGGCCGGGATGGGCAGCAGGCAGGACAGGATCGCGAGATGGCACAGTTTGAGCCGCAAAATCCGAACTATGATATCGAAGTTCGGCACAGGTTTCGCCAGCAGCCCTATAATCTTTCAATCGGCGCCGAAGTTACCGATGTGAAACCGGGTCGGGTCGAAATTGTGGTTCCGTCGCGTGCCGATTTGATTCAGCATAACGGATATTTCCATGGTGGCCTGATTGCGGGACTTGCCGATATTGCAGGCGGCTTTGCCGGTTGGAGCCTTGTTGCCGAAGATCAGGGCATGCTGACCATCGAATACAAGCTTAATATCGTCGCACCCGGCACCGGGCAGGAATTGCGCGCAGTTGGCGAAGTCGTTTCGCGCGGTCGGTCGATCATTGTTACGCGCATTGATGTTTTCGGATCCAAAGACGATGCGCCGGTCTTGTGCGCAACCTCGCTTCAGACACTGAAAGTTATGAAGCTGCCACCAGAGCTTCTGGGTGATGCGGCGGCTTGAACCATCACGCGGGCCATATGCCCGTGAACAAACAGAACTCCATTCCACAGGGCAGGATAGTCACCATGGCATTTTTCGAATTTCCCGGATTGAAATTTGATCTTGGCGAAACCGCAGAAGCGATCCGCGAAACCGTTTCATCCTTTGCCGAGGCCGAAATCGTCCCGCGCGCGGCCGAGATTGATGAAAAAAATGAATTCCCCAACGATCTGTGGCGCAAATTTGGCGATCTCGGTCTGCTGGGTATGACGGTTTCCGAAGAGGATGGCGGAACGGGGCTTGGTTATCTTGAGCACGTGATCGCCATGGAAGAAATCAGCCGTGCTTCGGCCTCGGTTGCGCTTTCATATGGGGCCCATTCCAATCTGTGCGTCAATCAGATCAAGCGTAACGCCAATGCCGAACAAAAAGCAAAGTATCTGCCAAAGCTGATCAGTGGCGAGCATATTGGTGCGCTGGCCATGAGCGAACCGGGTGCCGGTTCGGATGTGGTTTCGATGAAACTGCGCGCCGAGAAAAAGGGCGACCGTTTCATCCTGAACGGCAACAAGATGTGGATCACCAATGGCCCGGATGCCGATACGCTGGTGGTCTACGCCAAAACCGATATCGATGCCGGTCCCAAGGGAATTACGGCTTTTATCATTGAAAAAGGTTTCAAGGGGTTCTCGACGGCACAGAAGCTCGACAAGCTTGGCATGCGGGGCTCCAACACCTGTGAACTGGTGTTTCAGGATTGCGAAGTGCCAGAGGAAAACATTCTTGGTCACCTGAATGGTGGTGTGCGTGTTTTGATGAGCGGTCTTGATTATGAGCGTGCCGTTCTGGCAGCAGGCCCAACCGGTATCATGCGCGCCTGCATGGATGTGGTCGTGCCCTATATCCATGAACGCAAACAGTTCGGCAAGGCGATTGGCGAGTTTCAGCTGATGCAGGGCAAGATTGCCGATATGTACACCACAATGAATGCCTGCCGGGCCTATGTTTACGAAGTTGCCAAGGCGTGCGATCGTGGGGAAACATCGCGCAAGGATGCGGCAGGTGTAATCCTTTATGCCGCCGAAAAAGCAACCTGGATGGCGCTTGAAGCCATTCAGACGCTGGGTGGCAATGGCTATATCAATGAATATCCGACCGGCCGCCTGTTGCGCGATGCCAAGCTTTATGAAATCGGTGCTGGAACAAGCGAAATCCGCCGGATGCTGATTGGCCGCGAGCTTTTTGGCGAAACCGCTTAACCGATCCCACTTCCGAATACAGGACCAAAGTCATGAACAGTTCAGATCCCATCGTTATCGTTTCCTGCGCCAGAACCCCGATGGGCGGCATGCAGGGTGATTTCGCGACCGTTACCGCGTCCGAACTGGGCGGCGTTGCCATCCAGGCCGCGCTTGAACGTGGCGGTGTTGCAGCCGACGATGTCGACGAAGTCATCATGGGTAACGTTCTGCCCGCCGGTCAGGGGCAGGCCCCGGCGCGTCAGGCCGCATGGACCGCAGGTATCCCGCGTTCTGCCGGTGCGACGACGATCAACAAGATGTGTGGATCGGGTATGAAAGCCGTGATGCTTGCCCATGATATTCTGTGCGCAGGCAGCGCCGATGTCATGGTTGTCGGCGGTATGGAAAGCATGACCAATGCACCGTTTTTGTTGCCCAATATGCGAAGTGGTCAGCGTTACGGCCATACCGAGGTCTATGACCATATGGCGCTGGACGGGCTTGAAGATGCCTATGAAAAAGGTCGTTCGATGGGCACCTTTGCCGAGGCGACAGTTGATAAATATGGCTTTACCCGTGAACAGCAGGATGATTATGCAATCACGTCATTGACGCGTGCACAGAATGCGGCGAATGCCGGGCATTTCGATACGGAAATTGCCCCTGTGTCATATACCACCCGCAAGGGTGATGTAACGATTGCCACCGATGAACAGCCGCCCAAAGCGAAACCGGAAAAAATCCCGACCTTGCGCCCGGCATTCCGCAAGGATGGTACGGTGACTGCGGCTCATTCGGCATCAATCTCGGACGGGGCGGCAGCACTGGTAATGATGCGCGAGTCCGAGGCGAAAAAACGTGGTTTGAAACCGATGGCGAAAATCATGGGGCATGCAACCCATGCGCAGGAGCCGTGCTGGTTCACAACCGCCCCGATTGACTCGATTAAAAAAGTGCTGGCAAAAACTGGCTGGTCCAAGGATGACGTTGACCTTTGGGAAATCAACGAAGCCTTTGCGGTGGTGGCGATGGCCGCCATGCGCGATCTCGACCTTGATCATGGCAAAGTTAATGTTCACGGAGGTGCCTGTGCGCTAGGCCATCCGATTGGTGCGACCGGTGCACGTCTGCTGGTCACTTTGATTCATGCACTTGAAACCCATGGTGGAACCAAGGGAGTGGCATCGCTTTGTATTGGTGGTGGCGAAGCAACTGCGGTCGCCATAGAGCTTTTGTGAGCCAGATTAAAGTTGTTCTAAAATCGGTGATTGGGGCTACCAACTTGCGCGAATTCGCTCTATTTTGTTGCGAGAGTGATTGACGAGGATGAGGGAATTCGCGTGATGTCAAAACCGACAGTCGACCGGATGCTTGCCGGATTTAAAAGCTTCAAGGCGATGTATTACGAGCAACGCCCTGAACGAGTAGAAGATTTGGTCAATATGGGCCAAAAGCCGGAAGTTCTGCTGATTGCCTGTTCGGACTCCCGTGTTGATCCGGCCATTCTGACCAATGCAGAGCCGGGCGAGATGTTTGTGATCCGTAACGTTGCAAACCTTGTTCCGCCTTATGAACCCGATGAAAACTATCACGGGACGTCGTCGGCGATCGAGTTCGCGGTTCGTGACCTCAGGGTCAAGGATATCGTCATTCTGGGGCATTCGGCGTGCGGCGGCATGCAGGCGCTGGTCGAACACGGCGAAGCTGGCAAGGTGCCCGATCGTGATTTTATCGGCGAATGGGTCAGCATTGCGAAATGCTGCCTCCATCACGGACCGGACGTGGATAAGGTGTCGCGGCATTCGATCCGTAATTCGCTTGAAAATCTGATGACTTTCCCGTTCATCAAGGAACGGGTCGATGCCGGTGACCTTAACCTGCACGGGTGGTGGTACGGCATGAAGGAAGGCATCCTGTGGCGCTTCGACGCCGATCAGGACAAGTTTGTGCAGGGCGAAGAATAAGCTCTGGTCTGATCTAAAGGTTCTGAACCTGTTCTGATCGCATGGCTGGTGCATCGCCCAATTGGGAGTATGGCCGCCATGCGGTTGGAAGAACATCAAATCATGGTGCGTAATACCGCGCGCGAGTTCGCCGAAAATGAACTCAAACCTCATGCCGCAAAATGGGATATCCACCATACTTTTCCGGCCGAAGCGATTGCCGGACTGGGCGAGCTTGGCTTTCTAGGCATACTGGTGCCCGAAGAATATGGCGGGGCGGGCATGGATCACGTCGCCTATGCGCTGGCACTCGAAGAAATTGCAGCGGGCGATGGGGCAACATCGACCATCATGTCGGTGCACAATTCCGTCGGTTGCATACCAATCCTGAAATTTGGCACCGAGGAACAGAAAGAAAAATATCTGGTGCCGATGGCGCGCGGCGAAAAGATCGGCGCGTTTTGCCTGACTGAACCGCAGGCCGGATCGGATGCAAGTTCCCTGCGCACGCGTGCCGTGCGCGATGGCGATGACTGGATTATCAACGGTTCCAAGCAATTCATCACGTCGGGTTCCGAGGGTGATGTGGAGATTGTGTTTGCTGTTACAGCCCCGGAAGCGGGCAAACGCGGTATTTCGGCCTTTATCGTGCCGACCGATACGCCAGGCTATGTGGTGTCACGGGTCGAGGAAAAGCTTGGTCAGAATGCGTCGGATACCTGCCAGATTACCTTTGTTGAATGCCGCGTTCCGGCTGAAAACATGCTGGGCGAAGAAGGGCAGGGCTACAAAATTGCACTGGCCAACCTTGAGGGCGGGCGGATTGGTATTGCCGCTCAATCGGTTGGTATGGCGCGCGCCGCATTTGAAGCTGCGCGCGATTACGCCAACGAACGTGAGACCTTTGGCAAAAAGATCATTGATCATCAGGCGGTGGCATTCCGCCTTGCCGATATGGCAACAAAAATTGATGCGGCACGGTTGCTGGTGCATCGTGCGGCAGCGTTGCGCGATGATGGTAAACCCTGTCTGACAGAGGCCTGCATGGCAAAGCTTTATGCGTCTGAAATTGCCGAACAGGTTTGTTCTGCCGCGATTCAGATTCACGGTGGTTATGGCTATCTGAAAGATTTCCCGGTCGAACGGATTTATCGTGATGTGCGGGTGTGCCAGATCTATGAAGGCACATCCGATATTCAGCGGATGGTGATCGCGAGGTCGCTGGCTGATTAAATGCCGGGTGGCGGGCCTATTTTCCGGGAAGCAGTTTGTGTTTGTCGAGCAATCGACGGAACTGATGATAATTCAGGCCAAGTTGTTTGGCGCCTTCGGTCTGATTGTTGGCGTTGTCTGCCAGTGCCTTTTCCAGAAGGTGAATTTCAAAGGCTGCGACTTTTGATTTGAAGTCGATGCCGGTTTTGTCTCCTGAAGTCGGGGTTTCGGCTCTAGCTGGGGTGGCGGTTTTGCTCCCGGTTTCGGACC
>CAMPHD010000228.1 GCA_946885765.1 uncultured Thalassospira sp. | reverse complement strand
GCCGCCTGCATCTTCACGGATCGGAAATCTTACCAGCTATATTTCAGCGTCGCCAGAACCGTGCGGCCCTCGCCATAGAAACGGCTGCCGAACGTGTTGGACGCGACATATTCCCGATCAAACAGGTTGGTCGCATTGACCGCAAGGCTGACATTATCCGTCACCATGTAATTCACCATGGCATCAACCACCGTATGCGATCCCAGCAGATCGGTATTGGCATCGTTGTTATAACGTGATCCGACAAAACGGACACCACCGCCAAGGGTCAGGTCGCCAAACACCCCATGTTCCGGAATGGTGTAATCCAGCCACGCCGAAGCATTATGTTCAGGAACGTTTGACGGACGGTTGCCAATATTGCCCGCAACAACATCGTCTTTGATTTCGGCATCAAGATAGGTATAGGCCAGCGTCAGGTTGGTGCGCTCGTCAAGTGACATCTTGCCTTCAAGCTCCAACCCGCGCGAATTGATCTCGCCAATCTGCTGATAGGTTCCTGTGGTGGCGTTCCACTGCGAAACGTTTTCCTGCGTCAGATCAAACAGGGCGGCGGTAAACATCGCATCAATTGCTTCGGGCTGATATTTCACACCGATCTCGTACTGGGTACCTTCCTGTGGCTCGGTTCCGTCCGGGCGCGATGCGGTACTGCCATAAACCGGCTGGAAGGATTCCGAATAGTTCCCGTAAACCGAAACCTCGTCCGTCGCCTTGTAGGTCAGGCCGACGCGCGAGGTGAATTTATGGTCATCGCGTTCCTCGGTTGCCCCGCTGCTAAGTGTATCGGTATCGCTTTGGACATAATCGAAACGCCCACCCACGGTCGCGATCCAGTCATCGGCAATCGTAAGCTGTTCCTGCGCATAAAGCCCATAAGCCGCCTGCGTGATTTCCGTGTCCGAGGTGAAGTTCATATTCACACACGAAAGCCCGCAATAAACCGGGTTATAGGGATCAATCGGCGATGCTGTCCCGTCATAGCGTTGTTCACGGTTCTGATCGCGGTTGTAGTCAAACCCCACCAGAGTCTTGCTGTCGAACGTTTCGTTCAGTGCAGTGTCGTACTGCACCTGGTTGTCGATGGCAAAACGGTCAAGCTCGCCATAAATCGCAAAAGCCCAACGGTCACCAAGCGGCGTGGTATCGTTCAGATAAACCGTCTCGTAATCCAGATCGACATGGGTGTAACGCGCGTTCTGGCGGAATTGCAGTTTGTCGGTAATCTGATGCGAAAACTCGTATCCCAGATTGACTTCTTCGGTGTCAAAATTATTGAAATCCGGTTCACCGAAAAACGCATCGCGGCTGGTTTCAATCCCGGTCGGGAAACCATAACCCAGATTGCTTTCGCGGTTGCTGTAACTGGTCAGAATCGTCAGTTCCGTTCCCGCCTTTGGCTTATAGGTAAAGGCCGGCGCAACATAGATACGGTCATCCTGCGAATAATCCTGTTCGCGTTCTGCATCCTGCCAAAGCCCGGTCAGGCGATAGGTCCAGTTGCTGTCTTCCGCGACCGGTCCGGTCACATCCCCGCCGCCGCGCACATGGTTTTCGCCAAAGGTCGTGAAAACCTCGCCACCTGCTTCATCCTGCGGGCGCTTGGTAATCAGATTCACCAGCCCCCCCGGCCCGTTCATCCCAAACAGGCTCGATGTCGAACCTTTCAGGATATCGACCTGCTGAAGGCCATAGGGTTCCTGACGGGCCGTCACGAAGTTATAGGTCCGCGATGACAATCCGTCACGATAGGTCGACAGTGACGAATAAAATCCACGGATACGCACATAATCATAACGCACCTCCGTTCCGTATTCGCCCGCCTGCACACCCGCGCTATAGGCCACCGCCTGCTGAACGTCCTGTACGTTGCGCGTTTCCATTTCTTTCTGTGTCACAACGGACACGGCGGCGGAATCATCCAGAATGGGCGTATCGGTTTTCGATGCCGTGCGAGAACGACTGGCGACAACACTTTCGGTCGTCGGGCCAAGCGGACCATAGGAACGTTCGGCTGTTCCCTCGACCCGGATCGGATCAAGAACCTCGCCTTCGGCGGCGGCACCCGTCGCAATCCTCTCGACCACCACGGTTGCGTCATCGGAAATGTTATAGCTAAGGCCGCTTCCGGCAAACAACCGGTCCAGTGCCTGCTGCGATGTCATGCTGCCGCGAACAACCGGCGCCTCGATATCCCGCACCAGCGCCCCGTCAACCGTAATCTGAAGACCGGACTGCTGTCCGAACAGGGCCAGTGCGCTGGTCATTGATTGCGCCGGGATATCAAACGGATGTGATGCGGCAAGAACCCCCGCCCCGCTTTGCGCCACCTGTTCCTGTGCCATCACAGGTGCTGCGATCAATACCGGCACCAATGCGCTTGTCACCAAAAGCGCGCTTGCAAAAACCGTCTGTCTGCTGCGGCTCCGCATGCCCGCCTTACCCCCTGTGGTCATTCCATGGATCTCCGTTCTGCGTCATATACATGATCGCAAATGAGAATAAAAACGCTTCTCATTTGCGCTTAAAACACAAAACGCGCCTCGGGGATTTTTTTTCAAAAAAACTTCGAAAAATTTTTCAGATTTTTGTCAAACGGCCTGTTTCAGGCCGTTCTCAGGATGCCGACACCAGCAAAACCCACGGCGTCACCTGCCGCACCACCGCATTTTGCGCCCGTGCAATCCCGCGAAGGGCCGCCAGCGGATCGGCAAGGTTATAAACCCCCGTGACCGGTCTGGTCGCCAGCGCATCATCGGTGATGATGATCCGGCCCGGATAATAGCGCCGCAGCCCGTCAATCACGGTACCCAGCGGCTGATCCTGTGCAATCAACTGGTTCTGCCGCCATGCGGCAACCTGACCAGCAGGCAATTGGCCGCGTGCAACCTCCCCCTGCCAGCTCACACTGGCACTTTGCCCGGCCTCAAGCATCTCGGCCACCGGCGGGACACTGGCATCAAGCCCGACCCGCACCAGACCATGCTCGACCGCAACATCCGTGCCCGCCTCATTGCGCCGCACGTCAAACCCGGTGCCAAGTACCGTCACGCCAACCTCGTCGGCAAAAACCGTAAAGGGCCGCTCGGCATCCGGGGTGACCTCAAAAAACGCCTCACCGCCCAAAAGGTCGATATGGCGCTCGCCCGCCTCAAACCGCACCCGGATCGCACTTTCGGGTGCCATCGTCACCGTGCTGGCATCGGCAAGGGTGATGGTGCGCATCTCGGCGGTATCGGTCACATAATCGGCCTGCCAGCCGGTGACGGTACGGGTAACGATCCCCGGCCCGATTACTGCTGCAAAAAGCGATGCGGCAATGGCAAGCCCGCCACCAGCCAGCATCTTTCGCCGTCCGAAAGCCGGGCGCACAATATTGTCTTTATTATCCTTGCGCGATGATGATGAAACGGACGATCCTTCACCCCCCGTTCGCATCTCACGAACGAAGGGCTGCCAGCGATCAGCATGCTCAGGCGCACCTGTCGCCATTACATCCGCCGCCCGGCGCGTGGCATTCCATGCCTGCATATGCACCGGGTCGCGTTCGCACCATGCTGCAAATGCGTGCAGGATATCCTGATCGTCCGGCTCTTCCTGCAACAGGATCAGCCAGTCGGTCGCCTCCCGTGAGGCCTGCGGCGGGATCGCATCTGTGTTCGCTGCCATTCTCGTCTCTATTCCCGGTCGGTATCGCAGATTGCGGGTGCGTACCGGCCTGCCCCGAAAAGAACCAAAGCCAAAGTTCCTACAACTACTAAACGCATGTGCGGAACTTTTTTCTATAAATATTGTGAACCCGGCTCATGCCTGATCCAGCCGCTGTTTGCAATGCTCGATCCCGTCCGCCACCAGCTTGTGCGCCAGCGGCACGGAAATATCGAGGAAGGCGGCAATTTCCTTAAGCTTTGCGCCACCAAACCGATGCATCTCGCATGCAATGCGGGTGCGTTCGGGCAATTCATCCATCGCCGCCATCACGATCGCATATTCATCCTTGTAAAGGGCGACGGTTTCCGGGTCCGGGGCAATATCGGCCGATATCCGGGCCGCCTCGTCAAAATCCCCGGCATTGGTCACGCGGTTTTCCCGCGCCAGCCTGCGTTTGCTATCCAGCGCCAGGTTGCGCACGATCCGGTAAAGATACCCCGTCGCATCCTCGATCAGCCGCCGGTCCGATGCCGCGTCAAACCGCAACCAGGCTTCCTGCACCAGGTCTTCGGCCTGCACGCGGTTACCCGTGATGCTGCTGGCATAATTCACCAGCGCCGGGCGATGCGACATGAAAAGAACAAGGGCGTTGGGGTTCGCGGACAAAGCCGTATTTCCTCGGGACGGCACAAACAACGATGCTTCACTAGCAGATATTAAGACTGATTATCAATATCTTTCGCAACATCCCGACTGCACATTCGAAAAACTTCATTTACCAAATGGCGCTATACTCCCGCCAAAGACGAAAGAGGGAACCGCCATGATACGCAAACGAAGCCTTGTCATCCTGATCACCGGGGTCGCCGCCGCGGCCTTCCTGCTGATCAGCAACCAGCTTGCCCATCGCGGCGAGGAACAGGGCGATATCACTCGTGGCAAGGCGATTGCCGAACAGACCTGCCTGCGCTGTCATATGGAATTTGCCGGTGATCCCTATCCCGACCCGACGATCACCACCGCCCCGCCACTGGCAAGCTTCGGTCAGCGCTGGCCGATTGAAAACCTCGAAGAGGCCCTTGCCGAAGGCATCACCGTGTCGCACGATCAACTGACCATGCCGGAATTCACCTTCACCCCTGAAACCATCGCCGATCTTCTCGCCTATCTTGACGATCTTTCCCAAAAGGCCGATGCCAGACCGGCAAACTGATCCGGGCGCGTGGCGACCATGCCCCGCCGACGGATGGTCTTTTTATCAAAAAAACCTGCCAATTATCCACTTTGCGCAAGCCCTTATCCACATTGCGCAGAATAAAGTCCACGCTCTCAGATAGCGGGTTGTGCCCTTTGCGAAAGTCGCCCAAAGGAATGGGAACCTCTTATTTCTCATGACCAAAGGCGTGCTGTTACATGGATCCGCATCAACCATCCCGGCGGGCACGTCAATTCTCGTGCTGGCGCGGTATCTTTGCGCACACCCGATACGGTCTTGTCCCCCTGATCCTGTTATCCACCGCGCCAATCGGATCGGCACAGGCCGCAACGTTCAATGTCACCAACACCGCCGACAGCGGTGCCGGTTCCCTGCGGCAGGCGATTTTTGATGCCAATGCTGCGGGCGGCACCAACACCATCGATGTCCAAAACGGTCTGGGCACCATCACGCTGACCAGCGGTGATCTGAACGCGCTGAACAGCAACATCACGCTGAACGGTAATGGCAATACGCTCAGTGGCAATAACGCGTTTCGCGGCCTGTTTGTGTATTCCGGCACCGTGGCAATCAACGACCTGACCATTGAAAACGCCGTTGCTTCGGGCGGCGACGCAGGCCAGGCCGCAGGCGGCGGTGCCGGACTTGGCGGGGCGCTTTTCGTCAAAGATGGTGCGACAGTTACCATCAGCAACCTTGTCGCGCAAAACAACGCCGCAACCGGCGGTGATGGCGGTGCACAAACCGCAAGTGGGGTCACCGGCGGCGGCGGCGGCATGGGGGGCGATGGCGGCACGGT
>CAMPHD010000227.1 GCA_946885765.1 uncultured Thalassospira sp. | reverse complement strand
GGCCTGCCCTGCGGCGACCACAAAATTACCAAGCTTCGTCGATCCCGAAATCCCGACCTGGGAAACGATAACACATCCCATACCAAGTTCGACGTTATGGCCGATCTGCACAAGGTTGTCGATACGGCAGCCATTGCCGATCACCGTATCAGGCCCGGCCCCCCGGTCGATTGTCGAATTGGCCCCGATTTCGACATCGTTACCAATGACGACACGGCCAAGCTGCGGCACTTTAAGGTGCCCCTGCGGCCCCATGGCAAAACCAAAACCGTCCTGGCCAATCCGCGCGCCCGGATAAATCAGGCACAGATTGCCGATCAGGCAATGGCTGATGGTCGATCCTGCGCCGATCTTGCTTCCCGCGCCAATCACAACGCCTTCGCCGATCACGGCGTTGCTTGCGATCATGACACCGTCACCAATGTCACAATTTTCGCCAATTACGGCCCCGGCATCGATCTGGACGCCTTTGCCGATTTTGGCGGACGCGGCAACAACGGCATGGGGAGAAACAACCCCGTTGGCCTCATCAAACGGATAAAAGGCCGTGGCCGCCCTGGCATAGGCACGATACGGATCGCTGGTTGCAAACAGCACCATATCCTTGGGTGCACGATCGGCAAATTCCGGTCGCACAAAACACCCGCCTGCGGAACTGGCCGCAAACGCATCAAGATATTTGCGATTGTCGAAAAAGCTCAGGATCGTGGCATCTGCATTCTGCAGCGGAGAAACGTCGTCAAACATGCGCGCGGGATCGGGCGCATTGACAAGCTCCGCACCGGTCAATTCGGCAATTTCCCGAACGCTGAAAGGTCCCTTGCGTTTGAAGAACCGGGAATCCGCCATCAGGACGCTTCCTTGAACTCGACAGTCAGGGTCGGCATTGCCTTGTTCACCCGATCAAAAACTTCCTTGGAGGCATCCATCGCATTGGCATGCAGGATAACCTGGCTTTTATGCAGAACCAGCGTTGCATTGCGCTGTTCGGCAACGTCGGCGATCACTTCGATCAACGTCTTCTGGAACTTCACGCGCGATGCGTTAAGCGCCTCGTCAAGGATGCGGTTGCGTCCTTGGGCAAATTTCTGGAAATCAGCCACTTTCTGCTGAAATTCTTTTTGTTTCTGCTGAATGACATCAGCAGACAGAAGCGTACGCTGCTGGGCGATTTCCTGCTCTTCCTTACGCAGGCCCTGTTGGCGATTTTCGATTTCCTGCTGATAGGCTTCCTGACGCGTTTTGATCTGCTTGGTCATGTCCTGCATGGCCGAAGCTTCGCGCATAATGCCTTCAAAATCGACGATCATCACAACAGCAGTCGTTTCCTCCGATCCGGTATTTTCCTGGGCAGAGGCAACAGTCATGGTGCCGACCGCAAATGTCATGGCAATCGCGGCAATGGCAGTCTGGATTGATTTCATCATTTTCATCAGAATCTGGTCCCGAAGTTCAAACGGAACACTTCCTCTTTGTCGTAGTCTTCTTTGAGAACGGCCTGCGAAAGGTCAACACCAATCGGGCCAAACGGCGATTCCCAGCCTACCCCAATACCAACCGACGCCCTGAGCGATCCCTCGTCATAAATCTCTCCGGGTATCGCACCATCAACCCCCTCGGACGAACCAAAATCACTGAATACACGACCTGTCAGGGCAAATTCAGACGGCAATCCTAACGGGAAGTCCAACTGTACCGTACCAGTATAGAAGAATTTGCCCCCAACCGCATCGGTTGTCGCAATATCGCGCGGACCGACACCGGCAGATTCAAAACCGCGAAGGTTCGCACCACCGGTAAAGAAGCGTTGGGAAATACGTGTATCGTCACCAATACCAAAGATATAACCCGTCGAACCTTTGGTCGACAGCACCCATTCCTGTTCACGATCAAGCGGATAGTAATAACCGCCATTCACACGTGTCCGAAGATAGGTTTCCGATCCGCCAAGCCCCGCGAAATCGTTGGAAAGCTGCATGAAGTAGCCTTCCTTCGGCGAAATCGTACTGTCACGCTGATCATAGGTCAGCGTATGGCCGATTGTAGACTCGGAAAACTCCGGGTCTTCCTCGCGCAGCAGGCGCGACGCATCGTCATCAATGTCGGAATATTCGTTAACCTCGAACCCGTAACGCACCGACTGGGACAATGCTTCGGAATAACGGAAGCCCGAACGCAGACCGATACCGGTCTGTTTCTCGTCATACGAACTTTCGTCCTGATTGTCTTCTTCGCGACGATAAAGATCGAACCCGGCACTCACATCACGATCAAGGAAATACGGCTCGGTAAAGGACAGATCAATCTGCTGGCTCGATGACCCAAGGGTGAAACCAAGACGTAAATCCTGACCTTTGCCCAAAAGGTTACGTTCGCGGATACCCGCCTGACCAAATGCACCGTCATCCGTACCGTAACCGGCGCCAATCGAAAACTCGCCGGTCGATTTTTCTTCGACATCGACTTCAAGAACCGTCTGATCGGGTGAGCTGCCCGGAAGCGTTTTCACATCAACCGTTTTAAAGAAGTTCAGGTTTTCAACACGCTGACGCGAACGTTTCAGTTTCGAACTGCTAAACGCATCGCCTTCAACAAGACGGAATTCACGACGGACCACTTCATCAAGGGTACGGACGTTGCCGACCACATCAATGCGCTCAACATAAACCTTCGGCCCCTCGGCAATCGTAAAGGTGATGTTGATGACACCGGTTTCGCGATCGCGTTCGACATTCGGACGAATATCGATAAAGGCATAACCCTGATCACCGATGCTGGTGGTCAGGGCATCAATGGCATCGTCAACAAGGTCGGCGTTGTACCAGTCGCCTTTTTCAATCTCGATCAACGGCGTCAATGTCGCCGGATCAATCTTGTCGATCTGCGATACAACATTGATATCGCCAAATCTGTAACGCTGTCCTTCGCTAACCGTATAGGTAATGAAGAAGTCCGAACGGTCCGGCGTCAGTTCGGCAACCGACGACAGGACCTGAAAATCGGCATACCCCGCCGACAGATAGAAACGACGCAGTAGTTCGCGGTCAAACGTAACGCGATCCGGGTCGTAATTGTCATCCGCGGTCAGGATTTTCCACCACGCACTTTCGGTGGTGCGGATCACCTCGGACAGCTCGCCATCATCAAACGCCTTGTTGCCGACGAAGTTGATCTTGCGCACACCGGTCGCCTCGCCCTCGTCAATTTCAAAGACAAGATCGACACGGTTCTGTTCAAGCTGAATGACTTTGGGCTCGACGGTCGCGGCAAACCGGCCGGAACGGCGATACAGATCAAGAATACGCTGAACGTCGGCCTGCACCTTGGTCCGGGTATAAACAACACGCGGACGAAGCTGAAGTTCGGCGCCCAATGCATCGTCTTTCAGGCGTTCGTTACCTTCAAACGCGATCCGGTTGATGATCGGGTTTTCAACGACATTGACTTTCAGCACACCCTGCTCGAAACCGATGGTGACATCGGCAAAAAGCCCGGTTGAAAACAGTGACTTCAGCGATTCGTTGATTTTTTGCGGATCGTAGGGATCGCCTTCTTTTACCGACAGATACGCATTAACCGTCGCAGCTTCGATACGGTTGTTGCCGTCTACCCGGATTTCGCGGATGACACTGCTTCCCTGAGCATAGGCCACCATCGGAATTACGGTTGGCGCGGTTCCACCAAGCAAGACTGCTGCTAAAGCAGCCGCTTTTACATTACGCAGCAAGTTCAACCCCCTGATGCCGTCAATCATCAGCCTACCAGGCCTTTGAAGAAATTCCAGACGCCCAATTGCGTCAGGTCGTTCCAAGTTGCAAAGATGATTAAGCTGAATACCAAACCCGCACCAAGACGGAAACCATATTCTTGTGCTTTTGCGCCCAAGGGCTTACCGCGAATGGCCTCAATCGCATAAAACACCAGATGACCACCATCAAGAACCGGAACAGGCATCAGGTTAATCAACCCAAGGCTGATCGAAAGATACGCCATAAAGAACAGAAGCGGGCCAATGCCCCCCTCGGCAACCTCGCCCGACATCTGGGCGATACGGATCGGGCCACCAAGCTCGGAACTGTCACGCTCGCCTGAAATCATTTCGCCAAGCGCGGAAAGTGTTTGCGCGATCAGACCATAAGTCGATGTAAATGCCTTACCGGTCGCATCGATAATCCCGTCGCGCTGGGTTTCAAACGCCCCGGCGGTGACACCAAGACGACCGAACGTCTCGGCATTATCACCCTCGCCAGACGAAACCGCTTCGGGTGTAACCGTGATGTCGATTTGCTGTCCGTCACGCAAAACCGAAAGAGAAACCGGCACCCCGGCATTGGCCCGGATAACATCGGACAGTTCGCTGAACCATTCGATAGACTGCCCGTTAATGGCATCGACACGGTCCTGGGACTGCAAACCGGCAACCGCCGCCGGGCTGCCATCAACAGCCTCGCCCACCACCGGCAGGGCGCGTTGCTGGCCGACCGCGGCAAAAAGAACGGTAAAAACGATGATGGCGAACAGGAAATTGGCCAGCGGACCGGCAAACACAATCGCGGCACGCGCCATCAGGCCCTTGTGGTGAAAGGCATGCTGGCGTTCTTCGTCGTCAAGGTCGTCACGCTGCCCCGCACTTGCCGGGTTCATGTCGCCAAACATTTTAACGTACCCGCCAAGCGGCAGCAGGCTGACTTTCCAGCGCGTGCCTTTTTTATCGTACCAGCCAAAAAGCTCCGGCCCAAAGCCGATTGAAAATGCTTCAACCTTCACGCCATTGCGGATCGCAACCCAGTAATGCCCGTATTCGTGAACAAACACGAGAACCGAAAGAACAAACAAAAAGGCAAGAAGGGTTTCCATTAAAGACGTTCCTGTTTCGGGGCGTAACCCGCAATTTCAGTATTTAGCAACCGGCTTCGATCAGCTCGCGAGTCTCGCGACGCACCATATCATCAAGATCAAACATCTGATCAAGGTCTCGCAATGGCGCTGCGACAATTTTATTCATCATCCGCTCGACCGTTTCGGCAATTTGCAGGAAGGCAAGTTTTCCGTCCAGAAATGCCCCAACGGCAATCTCGTTTGCAGCATTCAGAACGGTCGGCACCGTGCCCCCCGCCTGCAACGCCTCACGCGCCAGACGCAGGGCCGGAAACCGTTTCATATCCGGCGAGGTAAAGTTCAACTGCCCGATCGTGGCAAAATCAAGACGCGCTACATCGACCCGTATTCTTTCCGGCCATGAAAGCGCATAGGCAATCGGTGTGCGCATATCGGGCGAGCCAAGCTGGGCGAGCACCGACCCATCGGAATATTCCACCATGCTATGCACAACCGACTGCGGATGGACGACCACCTCGATACGTTCTTCGGGCACAGGAAACAGTCGGCAGGCCTCGATCAGTTCAAGGCCCTTGTTCATCATGGTTGCCGAATCAATGGAAATCTTGGCCCCCATATCCCAGTTGGGATGGGCCAGCGCCTGCTTGGGCGTGACCGCCTTCATATCCGCAAGCGACCATTCCCGGAACGGTCCACCCGACGCCGTCAGAAGAATGCGGTCAACCTTGTCGACCGACTTCTGTTCAAGCACCTGAAAAATCGCACTATGTTCGGAATCGACCGGGATCAGCGTCGCATTGTATTTCGCGACTTCCGCCATCATCAGGTCA
>CAMPHD010000226.1 GCA_946885765.1 uncultured Thalassospira sp. | reverse complement strand
TTGCAGGGACAGGGAATACAATCCGGCAACGGGGAGGACCGCATCGCCCCATATCGTCTCTTATATCGGGCTTGGCCGGATTGTATCAGCTTGTCACCGGCGGGCCCGAAAGGCCGGGCACCGCCGGTGACAGGGTTTATTTTGCCGTGATCCTATGACCGTGCGGTCACAATCAGATCATGCCTTGCGCGGTCAGATACTTGATCAGTGTATCATAAACCTTCTGGGCATTTTCCGAGCGACCGGAGACTTTTTCCCACTGGCTGGTGGCGATTTTACGGAATTTGTTGCGCTCCTCGGCCGACCAGTTGTGGATGGTTACACCGCCTTCGGCACGTGCCTTGGCAACGGCTTCCATATCTTTCATCGCAAGCTGCGCGTCCATGTCGCGCGCCAGATCGCGGACCGACACCTCGAGGATGGTCTGAAGGTCTTCGGGCATGGAATCCCATTTTTCCTTGTTGACCGAAACTTCAAGCATCGGCATGGAATGGAAGCCCGGATAGACCGGATGTTTCGCAACGTCATGCAGGCCCATCGCCTGGTTGGTCGAGAACACGGTCGCATCCGCAGCATCAATCACCTTTTTATCAAGGGATGTGAAAACTTCGGATTGTGGAATGTTGACCGGTGATGCACCGGCTGCGGCAAAGACTTCCTGCACCATGCCTTCGGGCGCGCGCATTTTAAGGCCTTTAAGGTCGGCCACACTGTCAAGCGGCTTGGACGAAACAAAGGCTTCAAGGCCGGGGGTTACCGCCCCGATGAAATGCAGGCCATAGGGTTCAAGCATTTCATTCATCAGTTCCTTGCCGCCGCCATATTCGACGAAACGCAGCATTTCGGATGGTGCCGACCATGCGCCAACCGGGTTGGCGATCAGGCCGAATGCCGGGTCCTTGCCGGTGAAATAGCTGGTATCGGTGATGTGGCCGTCAAGAATGCCTGCGGCAATTGCGTCCTGGGTTTCGGCATGTTCGACGACCGAGTTGACCGGAAGCATTTCAACAGCAATGCGTCCGCCCGACATTTTGCCAACGCGTGCGGCCCATTCCTGTTCGATGACGAAGTTCGGCACACCTGCCGCATCGCTTGACTGGACTTTAAGGGTGAATTCCTGTGCATTTGCGGCCAACGGTGATGCCATCATCAGGCTGGCGGCAAGTGCGGTTCCGGCGAGTGTCTTGAACGATAGGGTCATTTGTCTTCTCCCTGAGTTACCGGTTTTCCGGCGGTGTTATGCGTTTTGGTGGATGGACTGTCGATTTCGCCCGCTGCAAGACGCGCAGCAATGCTCGAAACCACGGCTTCAATCGGGGCGTCGATGGAAACAGTCACGCTGATCTCGTCCGGCCCCAGCGGTTCGAGATCGGCCAACTGACTGTCAAGCAATCCGGACGGCATGAAATGACCGACCCGGCGTTCCAGCCGGGAAAGGATCACGTCGCGCGAACCGTCCAGAAAAACGAATGTTGCAGGTTCCAGATAGTCCCGCAGAAAATTGCGATAACGCCGTTTCAGTGCCGAGCAGGCGATAAAGATTTTCGGCGTGATGGAATTGGTATCAATGCCAAGTGCAGCCTGGCTGGCCGCCGCACTGAGCGATGCGAGCCAAGGCCAGCGCATCTCGTCATTTAGTGGCATGCCGTTGCGCATGTTTTCGACATTTTGCGGGGGATGATAATCGTCGGCATCAAGCCACACACCATTGCAGGCGTTGGCAAGGCGTTGCGCGACCTCGGTTTTGCCCGATCCGCTGACACCCATCACGATGACAAATTCGGCTTTGATGGCTGTTCCTCCCGCCACTTCATTTTCGACTTTTCTTTATGCAGGTCTTGCCCGCCATTGTTTGTTAGCGCTAACATAATGATAGCGCTAACATCGAGTCAACAGATATTGTGAAACCCGGAAATCGCGGATATGAGGAAGAAGGTATGAGAAGGGAAATATGAGAAAACGCAGAGGGGCCGGACGGCCGACCATCGCTGATGTGGCCGATAAGGCCGGGGTCAGCACGATAACCGTTTCACGGGCCTTGCGTGATCCGGCCAAAGTATCTGCTCCCTTGCGTGAACGCATCGATGCCGCGGTTCGCAAGCTTGATTACGTTCCCCATTCCCATGCCAGTGCCCTTGCATCATCGCGTTCCAACATTGTTGGCGTGATCGTACCGTCGCTGACCAACAACGTGTTTGCCGATACGCTGCGCGCGATTTATGACGAACTGGAGCAAGGCCCGCTTCAGGTGCAGCTTGGTAATTCACGCTATGTCGCAGCCGAGGAAGAACGCCTGATCCGTATATTCCTGAGCCAGCGGCCAACGGCTCTGATCGTTGCCGGTGGCGATCAAACCAAAGCAGCGCGCGCCTTGCTTGAAAAGGCAGATTGTCCGGTGGTCCAGATCATGGAAGTCGATCCGGATCCCATTGATATGATGGTCGGCTTTTCGCATTTCGAAGGCGGGCAGGCGGCCGGATATCACCTGTTGCAGCGCGGCTATCGCAGGATCGGTTTCATCGGCGCACGGATGGACCCGCGGTCACGTCGCCGTATGGAAGGTTTTGCCGAAGCATTGCGATCATCGGGCCGGTATGACCCGGAACTGTTCATGACAACAACCCGATCATCAAGCACGTCGCTGGGCGCGGAACTGATCGGGGCGTTGCGCGTAAAAAGGCCCGATATCGAAGCGGTTTTCTGCAACAACGATGACATGGCGCTGGGGGTTTTGTTCGGTTGCCAACATGCCGGGCTACGTGTGCCAGAAGACCTTGGGATCATCGGTTTCAACGATCTTGAAATGATGGCCGCAGCCTGTCCGCCACTCAGTAGTATCAAGACCAATCGCTATGGCATTGGAAAAACCGCGGTCGATATGATCCGTGTGCGGCTGGAGGGGGACGAACCCGAAAAGCCGGTTGTCGATCTTGGTTTCCAGTTACAGGATCGCCAAAGTACTGCGCGCCGCATCTGATATCCTGTCCTGATCGCGCCAGTCCTAATCACGATTGATCGGGAAACGCCCGGCAATATCAGCCACCAGTTCCTTTGGTCCGGAAATCCGCATACATGTGCCTTCGGCATCAAACTGCCGGTCCAGAACGGTAATGCCATCCTGTGCGCAGGCCTGTTCCAGCGTTCCGGCATCGGGAAAACCGGCAAAAAGCTCTGCTTCACCCTGCGGGACATAATCGACGACGTCGGCAACACTGCAAACCGCATTGGCAGCACCGCTATAAGCCCGCACCAACCCGCCGGTGCCAAGCTTTACCCCGCCGAAATAACGCGTGACGATCACTGCGACATTAATCAGATCGCGTCCCTGAAGAACCTTGAGGCAGGGAACGCCAGACGTGCCTGATGGCTCGCCGTCATCCTTGCCATGTTCAATCAGCTGGTTTTCGTCATTTAGATATCGATAGGCCGTGACATGGTGGTTGGCCTTGGGATGGGCCGCGCGCAATTCTACAAGCCTTGCCGCGAGATCGTCATAAGGGACCAGCTCGGCCAGAAAGCGCGATTTCTTTTCTTCGGTTTCGGCGAATGCGGGGCGGGTGATGGTTTTCATCACGACTGGATAGCAAAGGGAGGCGCTTTGCACCAGCGTGCTAAAGTTTTACGGGTGAAACAGCGCAAATTTGCCGATCAATATCGCCCCGAAAATGATCAGCATGATCAGAACCACCTTGCGGAAGGTTTCGGCATCCATGCGGTTGCGCACCGCACTGCCAAGTTTGGTGCCAGCATAAACCGGAACCAGCCCAGCCAAGGATATCCAGACGGTTTCAAGTGTCATCAACCCCATCCGCGTCAGGCCAAATGCCATCACAATGCTTGAAAGGCTAAACGAGATGTTGATGGCCTGAATGAAGCGCTTGGGATCAAGCCGCAATGACAGTAAAAAAGGCAGGACGGGCATCACCTGCGAGCCAGTAATGCCATTCACCAGCCCCGTGGTGAAACCGGAAACAGGTGCCAGATAGCGCGCGATTTTATCTGACAGCGGTTTGCCATGACGAAACAGCGTGATGGCCCCGTAATTCATCAGAACCAGCCCCAGCACTGCACCGGCCAGCATGCTGTCGACCATTCCAAGCACGGCAAGTCCGATCAAAAGCCCCGGGATGGTGGCCAGAAACATCGGCCAGAACCGGTTGATCGTTTCGCGGAAATGTCCAGCCTGCGCCATGATGATTGAATTGCTGACAAGGGACGGAATGATCACAAGCGGCATCCCGGCCTTTAGCCCAAGCCCAAGGGCAAGGATCGGCAGGGCCGATGTCGAGAACCCCAAACCGGTTGCGCCCTTGACAAAGGCAGCGACAAAATAGGCGCAGGCAATAATGGCGATTGTTTCAATGGACATGGGGCTTCCGCAATGAGGTGTGGCGCGCGCAGTGTGCCGCGATATGGGGGATCGCGCAATTGAATGCTGATGACTATTTGTCCTGATAGTCTTTTGGGATTCCTGCAGTGTCGCTTGACGGGATGTCCGGATTCGAAGGATTTCCATCGTCCTTGCGGGAACGAACAACTCCCAAAATCCATCTGTAATTGGCAATTTGGGGTGGAACTTTGCGTGTTGCCTGCTGGGATTGGCAAAAATTTGCGGGTTTTTCTTTGCGAATTGCACGGAAGGGGTGGAAATGCGGTTGCAAAACCCGTATCAAGTTTGGCCCGGTTGACAGCACCGGTTGAATGGTCGGAAATCCGCTGTGACGCTGATTATATGGTATAGTAACGGCATGAGAAACATGCCGGATTGAGAGGAAGCAAATGAGCAAGAGCTGGAGCATTGATAGCTGGCGCAACCTGCCTGTGAAGCAGATGCCGACTTATCCGGATGCACAGGCCGTCAAGGCCGTAGAGCAAGAGCTCGGCAGCTATCCTCCTTTGGTATTTGCTGGCGAAGCGCGCGCGTTAAAAGAAAAGCTTGGTGAGGTTGCCGAAGGCAACGCATTCCTGCTGCAGGGCGGGGATTGTGCTGAAAGCTTTAAGGAATTTCACCCCAACAACATCCGTGACACCTTTAAGGTCATGTTGCAGATGGCGGTTGTTCTGACCTATGGCGCGGCATGCCCGGTGGTCAAGGTCGGTCGTATGGCCGGGCAGTTTGCCAAGCCGCGGTCGGCCGATACGGAAACCATCGATGGCGTCGAACTGCCAAGCTATCGCGGTGACAATATCAACGGCATTGAATTTACACCCGAAGCCCGTATTCCCGACCCGCAGCGCCAGATTCGTTCCTATAACCAGTCGGCATCGACGCTGAACCTGCTACGTGCCTTCGCGCAGGGTGGCTTTGCCGATCTGAGCAAAATCCATCGCTGGAACCTGTCATTTGTTGATAATAGCCCGGCAGGCGAACGATATCGCAAGATGACAACCCAGATTGATGAAGCGGTTGCCTTCATGCAGGCATGCGGCATCACCGCCGAAACCGCGCCGCAGATGCGCGAGACGGATTTCTATACCTCGCACGAGGCGCTTTTGCTGGGTTACGAGCAAGCCCTGACCCGTCAGGACAGTCTGACCGGCGACTGGTATGACTGCTCAGCGCATATGTTGTGGATTGGTGACCGTACCCGTCAGCTTGACGGGGCGCATGTTGAATTCATGCGCGGGGTCCATAACCCGATCGGCATGAAATGTGGCCCGACCACCGAAGAAGACGACCTGATC
>CAMPHD010000225.1 GCA_946885765.1 uncultured Thalassospira sp. | reverse complement strand
ATGCCGTTTGCGGCAAACGGGGAAACAGGCAGGCTATCTGAAACGGACATCTGGGGCGCACCGATAAGAGATCAAAGGTTTTCCAACCAACAGCCAATCCCGTTTTCAACGCCCCGTCAATCGGACAATTTCCAACCGGCATCATCACGCGTGCATGATTTCCCCAAAGACCGTGATAGGATTATGGTTGTGTCTGCAATGATTTAACCGGAAACCAAAATGTTTGACGCCCGCCTGCGCCCCCTGATCGACAAACCATTGAATGCCGTGGCACGCCGCCTGTCGGGCAGCGGCGTTACCCCGAACATGGTGACCGGCCTTGGTTTCGTCATTGGTATCCTTGCTGCGGTCGCACTCGCCTTTCGGCTGGATCACATCGCGCTTGGACTGATTTTGCTCAGCCGCATCATGGATGGTCTGGACGGGGCTGTTGCCCGCCATACCCAACCGCGATCACGTCACGCCGGATCAAAGTCACAGGAAAGCGACCTGGGCGGCTATTACGATATCGTCGCCGATTTTCTGTTTTATTCCGGGATCATTCTGGCTTTCGCCGTCGGGCGCCCCGACCATGCCTTGATGGCCGCATTTCTGATTTTCTGTTTTGTCGGCACCGGCTCAAGCTTTCTGGCCTATGCGATTATCGCGGCCAAAACCGTACGCAATCATGAAAAACAGGGGAAAAAAAGCTTCTATTACCTGACCGGTATTACCGAGGGCAGCGAAACCATTTTTGTCCTGGTCCTGATTTGCCTGTACCCGGAATGGTTCCGGCAAATCGCTGCCGTGTTTGGCACTTTATGTCTGATCACAACGGCGGGCCGGATCATGCAGGCCCGCCGGGATTTTGGATAAAACCGGTATGATTTCCGCCTCAAAAGCCCGACCTTGTCCACAAGGGCGATTAAGAACCGGAATGGTAATGCGATCAGTGATCGGATTCTTCAACAAAGTTTTCGGCAAGGCCGGTATCATATTCCAACCCATCGCGGGTCAGAACGACGCTTGCCGGATAACCTTCGCGCGCCAGCCCCTTGCGGGCCAGAACCACCCAGACGGCAGGATTTGAAAAGCCGCTGGCATCACGCGCAGCAACCACGAATTTGCCAACATGAACATGATCCCCATGCGCATGCGGAATACGCAACAGGGTCGCATCGCCGGTGGCTTCGTCAATCGAACCCGAATTCGGGTCCTTGGCAATAATCTGCGCCAGCACAAGCGTGCGCAGTTGCAGGTTATTGAGCTTCAGCGGATTTTTGCGTTGTACCGGCATGATGTCGTCCTGATGGTTTGAAACTGTTGGCCCAGATATCTGCGAGTGCGCGCAAATATTCAAGCCCTGATTTGTTTATCATCCGCCGCCTGCCAGCATTTTGCGCAAATTCCGGTCACGCTTCAAATGCCATTCGCGGCTCATCGCCTCGCCAAAGGTACGGAACCGTTCAACATAAACAAGCTCCCATTGCCGCCCGCGCGTCGTTTTGGCTCCCTTCCCGCTATTGTGCGTGGCAAGCCGCGCCTCAACATCGGTTGACCAGCCGACATAGGTGCGCGGGCGGGGAATATCCCGCTCGCGCAACACATAGACAAAGGTGAATGACGCCATGCTAGCACCACCCTTTGCGCCGGGCACTTGGTGATATGCTGGATTTCGTTGCAGGACGTATCGAAAATGCCGGTTTGTGAGTACTCAAGGTACGTGAGCACTGGAAGCGCAGCAAATAGGCATTTGCAGACCGCCCTGTAGCGAAAGACGACATATCAGCCCATGGTCGAGTTGAAGGCCCCACCATCAAGCAGTACATTCTGTCCGACCATAAACTTTGCGTGTTCGCTGCACATGAAGGCACAGGTCGCCCCGAAATCAATCGGGTCACCAAAACGCCCGGTCGGAAGACCCGCCTGTGTTTTGGCACGCGCCTCGTCAAGGCTGATATCCTCGTTCTTCGCCCGATTGGTCATCAATGCATTGATACGGTCGGTATCATGTTGCCCCGGCAACAGGTTATTCATGATCACGCCATCCTTGGCCACCTGGCGCGCCGTCCCGGCCACAAAGCCGGTCAACCCGGCCCGTGCCGCATTCGAAAGCCCCAGATGCGGGATCGGCGATTTGACCGAACCCGACGTGATATTAACAATCCGGCCCCATTTACGCGAAATCATGCCCGGCAAAACCGCGGTCGCCAGCAGGATCGGCGTCAGCATGTTGGACTGAACCGCAGCATCCCATTCGGCCTGTCCCCAGTCGGACCAGACACCGGGCGGCGGGCCACCGGCATTATTGACCAGAATATCGGGCATGCCTTCGGCCGCCAGAACCTTGTTACGGCCCTCTTCCGTGGTGATGTCGCACGCAACCGTCGTGACTTTGACGCCAAAGGTATCGCGAATATATTCCGCGGTTTCCTTCAACGGCCCTTCGGAACGCGCATTCAGCGTCAAATCAACACCTGCCTCGGCAAGCTTGATCGCACAACCACGCCCAAGTCCTTTTGATGACGCACAGACAATCGCCTTGCGGCCCTTGATTCCCAGATCCAATGGATCCTCCCATTCTGGAGTTCTTGCAATGGCAGGAATTTAGCCCGGCAATAATGCTCCGGTCAAACAGCCTTCCACAATCCGGAAGGCATTAGTCGCCAAACACCGCATCATGGGCCGCAACATAGGCTTTGGCGGCTTTCGAAACTTCACCTGCCGTCATACCGGGCTTGTAGATACCTGATCCAAGACCAAACCCGTCACAACCGGCCTTGGCATAGGTCGCAAAATCATTCGGCCCAACCCCGCCAACCGCATACACTGGCATGTCTTTTGGCAATACGGCCCGCATCGCCTTGATGCCATCGGCACCGATGATACTGGCCGGAAAGATTTTAAGCCCGCTTGCACCGGCCTTGATCGCGGCAAAGCATTCACTCGGCGTCAGAACACCGGGCCATGATCCCATGCCAAGTTCTCTGGTTTTGGCGATGACCGCACTATCGCAATTGGGCGACACAATGAATTCCCCCTTTGCCGCCTTGACGCTCGCGACGTCTTCGGGCGTCAGAACCGTACCAGCCCCGATCAATGCCGCATCCCCAACTTCCTGCTTCATCGCCGCGATACTTTCAAGCGGCTCGGGCGAATTCAACGGCACTTCGATCATCGTGATCCCGGCATTGGCAAGCGCACGCGCCATTGATGCCGCCTCGTCGGGTTTTACGCCGCGCAGGATGGCAATCAACCGACGATGCGACACGGGGGTTGCCGTGTCCGTAATCTGCGAATTGACCGAAGTCGGATATGCCATTTTACACCTGCAAAGCCTGAAAAAAGAATGTTGTTACGATATGTTTATTACGCGATAGGCACTTGCCAGACCGGCGATCGTGATCGCCTCGCCATCCGCCGTATCGGCATCAACCCCATGGGCCGCCAGTGCCTTGCGATATAGTCCCGCCAGTTTGCCATCGCCGATCAGTGCAATCTGGGCAATCTGGCTATCCCTGCCAAGATCACGAACCACATCTGCAATTTCCGATCCGATGACCGCTCCGGAAAGGACAGAAGCCCCCGGCTGGCTTGCGGCATCGGCATTGCCGACCAATCCGCTGGCGCGCACGGTAAATAACTTGTGCAGGAAACCGGTTGGCGCACTTGCCGCCTCGCGCACGGTTTGCTCGAACACGGCATCATCCCACCGGTCATCCATCGAATGACGCAGGATCGATTGCTTTGACAGCAGGGCAAAGACCTCGCCCGTCATATAGGTTTTAAATCCGCGGATCGCACCGCCGGAAACCCGTGCCCATTTCGAATGCGTGCCGGGCAGACAGACCCAGCCATCAAATGCCGGGTGGGCCGCCATGAACCCGACAAGCTGGGTTTCCTCGCCGCGCATCACATCGGGATCATCCACCTGTTTAAGGCCCGGCAAGATCGAAACATCAATCCGCGGATCGGAAATGTCGGGCCGAACAGCCCCCGATACCAATTCTTCGGGGCGCACCGGCACGGAACAATAAGGCGCTTCAAGCCACCCCTGCTTTGCCCCGGCCATGCCGCAGATAACAACCCGCATCCGAACAGACGCATCACGCGGGAACCACCGATCAATCAGGCCAATCAACACGCCCTCGAAACTAAGCGCATCATCGGCGACAATGGCATTCATGCCAAGCGGGCTTGAAGCCTGATCAAGGATGCTGTTGCCATCATCCATCGCCCATGCGCGAACATTTGACGTCCCCCAATCGACCGCAATCCATGCCGGATGTGCAAACTGCGATGACGGGGAATGCAAAGACGGAGATACGGCCACATTGATCCTCGTATTATTGTTATCAGCGTTATATCCTCATACAATTTGAACAGGACCCGGTCAATCATCATCCGGATCAATCGCCGACGGGGTAACAGGAAATCCGCCACGCTTGTCATCATCACTTGCGCAAGAATTGAAGTTTCACACGCTTGTGAAATCATAAGGCGAGAAAACTGTGTCATTCTCTCCGGGTTTGAGGGGCCTGCATATGCTCAATCCAGACAGGAGACACAGAAACATGCCCACTCGTATCTGCAAGGCTTTCATGCTTGCCGTGACGGTCATACTGATCACCCCGTCACTGCCCGCCTTCGCCCATCATGGCTGGTCCTGGGCCGAAAGCACCCAGATGACCCTTGAAGGCACAATCGAAAGCATTTCGATGAATCCGCCCCATCCGTCATTAACGGTCAAGGATGCCGAGGGCACGGTCTGGAAGATCGACCTCAGCAACCCCAATCAGACGGCACGGTCGGGCTTTACCGGCGATAGCGCCCGGCCCGGTGATGCGATTACCGTGATCGGAAACCGGAACAAGGACCCGGCAGAAGCACATATGAAAGCCGTCCGCATCATCATCGACGGCCAGAATTACGATTTGTATCCCGAACGCATTCAGGGAAACTGACGTTTGCAGGAACTTGCCATCTGGGCAGAGGCAAGCCCCCTTGCCACCGCATTACGTAGCCCGGGACCGCTTTATATGCTGGTCAATGCCGCACATATTCTCGGGCTTTCATTGCTGATCGGCGCAATCGTTCCGCTGGACTTGCGACTTGTCGGGATCATTCGAGGGCCGGATATCCGGGTCATCGGACCGTTCCTGTCGCGTGCGGCCGGATGCGGTTTTTTGCTTGTTCTTCTGACCGGTCCGGCACTCTGGTCGGTCAACGCGGTCGCATATCTCGACAACACGGCTTTCCGATGGAAGATGCTGCTTGTCGCAATCGGTATCGCAACCATTGTGATACAGCATGCAGGCCGTGGCTGGCACCATGCCATCACAACCGGCAAGATAACTTTCCCTACCCGGATCATGGCCGCATTATCGCTGCTGATCTGGCCCTCCGCCCTGCTCGCGGGACGATGGATCGGGTTTCTCTGATTTCTTTGTGACAAAATCGAACAATAAAAAAGCCCGCCACAAGGGCAGGCTTTCTTAAAGTTGGTTGCGGGAATGCACAGTTAACTACGCTCTCTTACTCCAACAAACCTCTAAACGAATTTTCCTCACCCCACCTGCCAACACCCTTTTGCCAGTCGCGCAACCAAACAATGAACACGTCTAGCTACGATGACATGCGATCAGGCGATATCAGCGGGCAGAACATCGTTGGGGATGTTCTGATAGCAAACCGGACGCAGGAAGCGACGGATCGACATGGTGCCAACCGATGTCGCACCGAAATTGGTCGATGCCGGGTATG